>JAYUXS010000156.1:0-1893 GCA_043752845.1 Lysobacterales bacterium
CCGAACAGCAACAGCTTTTCGGTCAGCGTGGTCTTGCCGGCGTCGGGGTGGGAAATGATGGCGAACGTGCGCCGCCGCGACGTTTCGCTGATTTGGCTGGACATGGGAAATTCGATTCGGCTCGCCGCGCGCGGCGTTGGGGGCGCGGATTATAGGCGAAGCGACGCTCAGCGCAGCAGCATTTCCAGGGTTTCACCGTCCGGTTCGGTCTGAACGATACGTGCCGGGATGTAACCCAGCTTCGGCGCGATCCAGGTCGTGGTGGTGCGTCCGGGCTTGTCGCGGATGCGTTCGACGCGGATGGTGTCGAAGCGTCCGCGCTTGGTGTCGATGTTTTCGTTGCCACTGATCTTGTAGCGATGGGTGTCGACCTCATGCTTGTCGGCAACGCGATATTCGAGCGTCGTCGCCTTCGCTTTCAAATCGGTGCCGAGCGCGAGCACGACGAGATTCCGGTCGATCGTGCCCGGGGCGTATTCAAGAGGCTTGGCGCTGTCGTCGATGCTGGCGCTGATGCGCCTGGCGCCATGGTCGACATCGATATTGCGGTTCTTCTTCTTCCACGCGGCTTTCTGGAAAAAATGGTAGTGCATGGTTTCCGGTGCGTCGTCCTGCCAGCGGAAGGTGCTGGTCTCTTCGATCTTGACGCCAGCGAAGCCGGCCAGACCCTCGGTGCCTTCGGACTTGTTCGAGAACTGCCAACCGTCCTTGCCCATGATCAGGGCGATTTCTGCTTTGCCGATCAGTTTGCCGTCGCGCAACAAGTCGTAGTTCGCGGTGAACGGTTGCATGGGTTGAGCGCTGGCAGCAGCGGTGGCGAACAATGCGAGTGCAGCGAACAGAAGTTTGATCATCAAGTTCTCCAAAGGTGACCCGAGTCTACGTGGGACAGGATGAGCCTCAAGCAAACGCACGCTCAGTCGACCTGCAGCGGTGCCTGAAGTTGCGCGCCGTCGAACCGCGGCGGGTCCTGGTTCAGGTCAAGGCGACCCTGGGCAAGCCAGCGCACGACCTGAACCAGCAGTCGATGCTCGTGTGGCAACAGTCGTGCGGCCAGTGTTTCGGCGCTGTCTGCAGGTTCGATTCGGATCTGCGTTTGCGCGATGACCGGTCCCGCATCGAGTGCCGGAATCACGATATGGACGCTGGCGCCGTGGGTGTAGTCGCCGGCATCAATGGTGCGCTGGTGCGTGTGCAGTCCGGGATACTTCGGCAGCAGCGATGGATGCACATTGATCACGCGCCCGGCGCGCGCGGCGACCGCGTCCGGCGACAGGATGCGCATGAAACCGGCGCAGACAATCAAGTCCGGCGCGCTTGCATCGACGGCGTTGAACAGCGCCTGATCGAAATTGACCCGCGACGCATGGGCTTTCGGATCGACGTGCGTGGCGGCGATGCCGGCCGCGCGTGCGGTAGCCAAGGCCCCGCATGCGGCTTTGTCGCTGAACACGCCGACGATTTCCGCCTGCAGTTGTCGGGCGCGAATCGCATCGAGCAATGCCTGCAGATTGCTGCCGCGACCCGAAGCGAGAACGGCAATCTTGAGCATCAGCCGATGCGCACGCGTTCCGCGCTGTCGGCGCTGACGACTTGTCCGATTTCACGCGTGCTCAGGCCGTGTCCGGCCAGTATGCGTTTGACGCCGGCGACATCATCAGGCGCCAGCAGCAAGGTGAAGCCAACACCGCAGTTGAAGGTGCGCCACATCTCCGGCAAGGCGACGCTGCCTGCGCGGCGTAACCAGTCAAATACTGGCGGCAACACGATGCTGCTCGCATCGATCGACAGACCGAGCCCGGCCGGCACGACACGGATGATGTTTTCGGTGATGCCGCCGCCGGTGATGTGCGCCATCGCGTGCACGTCGATCTGTCCCAACACGTCGAGCAT
>JAYUXS010000157.1:0-21718 GCA_043752845.1 Lysobacterales bacterium
TCCCAGCGATTGTCGCGATCCATGGCGTAGTAGCGGCCAATCACGCTGGCGATGCGCGCTTTGCCATGGGCGCGGCAAGCGGCATCGAGTTTCTGCAGCGACTCGCCGGCGCTTTTCGGTGGCGTATCGCGACCGTCGGTAAAGGCATGCACCGCGACCGAAGCGACACCGGCTGCGGCGGCCGCACTCAGAAACGCAAGCACATGATCCTCATGCGCGTGCACACCGCCGGGCGAAATCAGACCGAACACATGCAGTGTGCTTTTTTGCTGCTTCACGGTATCGAACAGCGACTGGAACGCCGGATGGCGAGCGAAGCTGCCGTCGCGAATCGCCTGGTCGATGCGCGTGAGTTCCTGATAGACGACGCGACCGGCGCCGATATTCATGTGCCCGACTTCGGAGTTGCCCATCTGCCCGTCGGGCAGGCCGACATGCAGCCCGTGCGTGTTGATCAGCGTATGCGGGCAGTCTGCCAGCATGCGCCGCCAATGCGGCACGTTCGCCTGGGCGATCGCATTCCATTCGGTTTCCACGCGATGGCCCCAGCCATCGAGAATCAGCAGCAGGACGGGTTTCGGTGCGGTCACGGCATTCCCTTGCAAGGCTCGGATCGCCCATTCTAACGGGCCATCGCCCATGACCTTCGACACGGCTATAAACCCGTGGCGAATCCCGTGCATCAGAGTCCGGGCAACCCCACTGGAGCACCCCATGCGCAAACTTCCGCTCGTCGTACTGATCGCCGCCGTCTTTGCAGGTCACGCCCTTGCCGGCGGCCCCGAACACGACGGCCACGCCCGCCATGACCATGGCGATATCAGCAAGGTCAATCGCAGCATCAGCATCGACGACGGCGAAAGCGCCGGCGATGTCGAAACCGTCAATGGCTCGATCACCATCGGCGCCGACGCTGTGGTCGAGAGCGCCGAAACCGTCAATGGCTCGGTGCGCATCGGCGCAAACGGCCAGGCCGAGTCGCTGAGCACGGTCAACGGCAGCATTACCGTCGGCAGCAAGACCGTGGTCACTGAGGGCATCGAGACCGTCAATGGCGCGATCGAACTCGGCGACGATGCCGCCAGCCTCGGCAAGATCGAAACCGTGAATGGACGCATCGAACTCGGTGCTCGCGCCCAGGCCAATGACGGCATCGAACTGGTCAATGGCGGCGTCGAACTCAAACAGAGCGCCCGTGTCAGCGGTGACATCGTGGTGCGCAAACCCACCGGCCACGGCTGGTTCAACAGCAAGAACAAGCCGCCGCGCATCATTCTCGGTGCCGACTCGGTGGTGAATGGCAACCTGGTGTTCGAGCAGGAAGTCGAGCTGTACGTGCACACCTCGGCCAAGATCAACGGCAAGCAGAACGGTCCGCTGGTCGGCGGCAAGGTGAATGCCTTCAGCGGTGCCGCACCGGTGCTGTAAGCAACCCCGGCAATGGGCGTGCTTCGAGCGCGCCCGTTGCATTGTGTTTCGTCCTCATGGGTTGCGCGGGCGTCACGGCTGTCTAGACTGCCGCGACAGAACGAAGGACAACCTGATGATGGACCGCAAGCGCGAAATGGCCCTGATGAACTGGGCCCGCGGCGCACTCAATGACAACCAGATCAAGCTCACGCCAGCTTCAAGCGACGCGAGTTTCCGCAGCTACTACCGCCTCAGCAGCCGCGACAACACGTTCATCGTGATGGACGCGCCGCCGGACAAGGAAGACATCGCGCCGTGGCTCGACGTCCACGCGCGTTTGCGCAAGGCCAACCTCAACGCGCCCGAGCTGGTCGCGATTGAGCGCACCCAGGGCTTCATCCTGATGGCCGATCTCGGTGACCGCTCGTACCTGTCGCAATTGAACGACAGCACGGTCGACGAGCTCTACCGCGACGCGCTGAACGCGCTCCACGGGATGCATACGCGCATCAACTGCGACGGTCTTGAGACCTATCATTACGGCAAGCTCGTCGCCGAGATGGAACTGTTCCCGGAATGGTTCCTGCAACGCCATCTCGGCCTGCAGCCGAACTGCGCCGGCTGGGACACCATCGAGCACGCGTTCTCGGTGTTGACCGCTTCCGCGCTCGAGCAGCCGCAGGTATTCGTGCACCGCGATTTCCACAGTCGCAATTTGATGCGCACCGCGATCGGCAATCCCGGCATCATCGATTTCCAGGACGCGGTGAAAGGTCCGATCACCTACGACCTCGTGTCCCTGCTGCGCGACTGCTACATCGAATGGCCGAAGGAACGCGTGCTGGCCTTGATCAACACCTATCGCGACCGGCTGGTGCAGGGCGGTCTCGTCGCCCACAACGAACTGCGCTGGAAACGTTGGTTCGATCTGATGGGCGTGCAGCGCCATCTGAAAGTGCTCGGCATTTTCTGCCGCCTGTATTACCGCGACGGCAAGCCGCAGTACCTGAATGACCTGAAGCTGGTGCTCAAGTACACGCTCGATGTCGCCACCGTGAACCGCGACCTTAAACCCTTCGGAGAGTGGCTCGCCAAGGTGACTGCAGGCATCGATTTGAGCCACCCGCGCGATTGAAGCCGGGGGTTGCGCCACCCGCTCGTGGCGGCAAGCGGGCGCATCAGCTGTGCTAGCGTTTGTGCCCGTCAGCCAATGGGATTCACCGCCACGATGAGCATCGACGTTGAGACGCAAGGCCATGTGCTGAGCATCGGCATTCGCCGTGCTGAGAAGATGAATGCGCTGTCGCGGGCGATGTTCCATGAGATCGGCGCTGCCCTGATGCGTCTTGAGAACGATCCGGCCTTGCGTGTCGGTCTGGTCTGGGCCGAGGGCGCACATTTCACGTCGGGCATCGACCTGATCGACTGGCAGGATGCGTTCGCCGCCGGTGAGCCCTACCCACCGCAGGCTGGCGAGCTCGACATGTTCGGCCTCATCGGCGCGCGTCTGCGCAAGCCCCTGGTGATGGCGGTGCAGGGCCGTTGCTACACCTGGGGTTGGGAGTGGCTGCTGAACTGCGACGTGCGCGTGGCCGCGACCGACACCCGCTTCGCGATGCTGGAAGTGACGCGCGGGTTCTATGCCTGCGGTGGCGCGACCCTGCGCCTGCCGCGCGAAATCGGCTGGGCGAACGCGCAGCGCTACCTGTTGACCGGCGATGAACTGAATGCCGCCGAGGCGCATCGTCTCGGCATGGTCAGCGAACTGGTTGAACCGGGCTCGCAACGCGAACGCGCCCTTTCGCTGGCCGAGCGCATCGCTGCTGCGGCACCGCTCGGTGTGCAGGGCTCGTTGCAGTCGGCGCGCAACGCCTATTTGCATGGCGAAGCCAGCGAGACTGGCGAAATGTATCCGCGCCTCGCCGCGATCATGCGCAGCGACGACGTCCAGGAAGGCGTGCGTAGTTTCGTCGAGCGCCGTCCGGCCGTGTTCCAGGGTCGCTGAGTTGTAACGATGCGCGCTCTGATCTTCGCCGCCGGCCTCGGCGAACGCATGCGGCCGCTGGCGCTGACGACGCCGAAGCCACTGCTCGCGGTCGGCGGCAAACCGCTGATCGTCTGGCATATCGAGCGACTCGCGGCGATCGGCGTGCGCGATATCGTCATCAACACCGCTTGGCTGGCGCAGCGATTTCCGGAAATGCTCGGTGACGGCAGCGCCTTTGGCGTGCGCTTGCACTACAGCTTTGAGGGCGAGGCGCCGCTGGAAACCGGCGGCGGCATCTTGCACGCCTTGCCCCTGCTCGGCGACGCGCCGTTTATTGCGATCAATGGCGATATCTGGAGCACGCACCCGCTCGTCGATTTGCTCAGGGAGCCCGCGGGGCTGGCGCATTGCGTGCTGATCCCCTTGCCGGCGTTCCGGCAACCTGGCGCTTTCGAGCTGGCGGCGTCGCCCTTGCTGGGTACCGATGTCGCTGCGCACACGTTGGCCGGCATCGGCGTCTACCGACCGGCCTTGCTGCGCGACTGCGCGCCCGGCAAGTTCTCGGTCGCGCCCCTGCTCACGGCTGCAGCGAATGCCGGCCAATTGAGCGTCGAATTGCACCATGGCGACTGGGAAGATGTCGGCACGCCGGAGCGTCTGGCCCTGCTCGATCAACGAATTGGTGCGGCATTGCAGCAAGACAATGGCGTCACGAACCGTTAAAAAGCCGGGCGCAATGTGAATCACGTCACAAATTTGCAACGGCTACGGACATGGACGCGTAACCGGACGGCAATAGAACGCGGATAGCGTGCGCGCCACTCAACCGGGGAAGTCCATGTTTTTTTCGACGCGTTTGCGCGCGAATGTACTCGCGCTATGCCTGACTGCGGCCTTTTCGGCGCAGGCCGCTCGTCCAGTCAGCCTGGACCACCATGAATTCGAAGCCTCGATCCACGCGCCCTACGTCGGCGAGAAGTCGGCGGCGCGCGAATTCACGCTGTACTTCAGCTACATGGACGCGCGCGACCCGTCGACGGTGGCGTGGAAACTTGAATTGCTGACCCAGGACGGCGCACGCGCGCTGCGCACCTGGCATGGCGAGGAACGACTGTTCCAGAAGCAGATCGAGACCGTGGTGCCGTGGGATGGCAAGGGCCAGAACAAGGGCCTGCTCGCCGAAGGCTTCTACAAAGTGCGCCTGACCGCCACCGCTGGCGACCCCACCGCGCATCGCTCGCGCGCGACATCGCTGGCCAAGCGCGTCGACCTCGCGCTCGCCGATGACGCCGCCGATTCGCATGTGCAGGAATGGGACGTCCGCGTCGGCACCATGCCGAAAGTGGCGATGCCAGCGTTCGATGCACTGCCGACCGCGAGCAGCAGCAAGTCGGCGGCCGCAACGGCGTCGCTGCCGTACACGGTCTACTTCGGCAATCTGCACGGCCAGAGCAATGATTCGGACGGCGGCGGCAATGTCGCGACGTGCACCTCATCACAAGGTGCGCAAACCGGTCAGTACGGCCCGGCAGACGCCTTCACCTACGCTCGCGGCCGTGGCCTCGACTTCATGCTCGAGTCCGAGCACAACCACTATTTCGACGGCTCATCGAGCACGAATACGTCGGCCAGCCCAACGACGGCGATCAACCGTTACGCCGCCGGTCGCACGGCGATGGCCAACTCGAACAGCGCGAACCCGAATTTCCTCGCGCTGTACGGCATGGAATGGGGCGTGATCAGTGGCGGCGGGCATCTGAACATCGTCAATCCGAACCTGTTGCTGTCTTGGGAATACAACAGCTCGAACCAGTTGCTGGGCGATGTCTTCGTCGCCAAGAACGACTACGCGAATCTTTACACGACCATGAAAGCGCGTGGCTGGGTCGGCCAGTTCAACCACCCGAGCACCAGCGACCAGTTCAAGATCGGCACGACGGTGATGGGTTATCACGTCGATGGCGATGAGGTGATGGTCGCGGCCGAAATCATGAACACCTCGGCCTTCAGCAACAACACCACGGAAACCGAAACCGGCCGCAGCACCTATGGCGGTGCCTTCGACAAGTTGCTGGAAAACGGCTTCCATGTCGCGCCGACGACGAACCAGGACAACCACTGCGCGAACTGGGGTGCGAGCTACACCAATCGCACCGGCGTATTGCTGCCGACCGGCACGCCGTTGACCGAAGCGAACTTCGTCGCCGCGATGAAGGCGCGGCGCGTTTACGCGTCGATGGACAAGAACTCGCAGCTGATCACCACCGCGAACGGCAATGTCATGGGCAGCCGCATCAACAGCGCGGGCGTGCTGAATCTGGTCGCGAACTTCGCGAACAGTGCCGGTCGTACGGTGTCGCAGGTGCAGTGGTATCGCGGCGTGCCCAAGCGCGGCGGCACCGTCACCCTGCTGGCGTCGACCGCGACCACCAGCCTGACGCCGACTGCCGGCGAGCACTTCTTCTACGCGAAGGTGACCCAGGACGACGGCAAGATCCTGTGGTCGGCCCCGATCTGGGTGACGCAAGGTGCCGGCGGCGGTGACACCACCGCACCGACCGTCTCCGCTTCGGAATCCGGCAGCAGCGGCACGATCACGTTGAATGCTTCCGCAGCGGACGATGTCGGCGTGAGCAATGTCGAGTTCTTCATCGACAGCGTGTCGCGCGGTTCGGACAGCAGTGCGCCTTACAGCCTCAGCTTCAACTCGGCGACGCTGACCAACGGCACGCATTCGCTCACCGCCCGCGCCACGGATGCTGCCGGCAATGGCACGACGTCGACGCCAGTCAGCTTCTCGATCAGCAACACCACGCCAGACACCACGGCACCGACGGTTTCCGCTTCAGAATCCGGAACCAGCGGCACGATCACGCTGTCGGC
Organism: Lysobacterales bacterium; assembly: GCA_043752845.1. GTDB lineage: Bacteria > Pseudomonadota > Gammaproteobacteria > Xanthomonadales > Ahniellaceae > JADKHK01. Next base: position 6,281 of record JAYUXS010000157.1, read on the forward strand.
AACTGCGTCCGATGCGGTCGGCGTGAGCAAGGTCGAGTTCCTGGTCGACAACGTGCTCAAGGGCACCGACCTGTCGTCGCCCTACAGCGTCACGCTCGATTCGACGACGTTGAGCAATGCCAGCCACTCGCTGGTGGCCAAGGCTAACGATGCGGCCGGCAACATCGGCACCTCGAGCGCCGTCAGCTTCACCATCAGCAATGTCGCAGCCAGTGTCGAGCAAATCAGGAATCCGGGCTTCGAATCGGGCAGCACGAACTGGACCGCGACCAGCGGCGTCGTCACCAGTGATGCCTCCTTCGTCGCCCACGGCGGCAGCTGGAAAGCCTGGTTGAACGGCTACGGCACGACGCATACCGACAGCGTCTACCAGACGGTCACCATCCCGGCGGCAGCGACCCAGGCGACGCTGACCTTCTGGCTCGATGTCGCGACCGACGAGACCACGACCACCACCGTCTTTGACACGATGAAGGCGCAAGTGCGCAACAGCTCGAACACGGTGCTGACCACGCTCGCGACCTATTCGAACCTCAATGCTGCTGGCGGCTACAGCCAGAAGAGCTTCAGCCTGCTGGCGTACAAAGGCCAGACGATCCGCGTCTACTTCGAAGGCATCGAAGGCTCGCAGGTCGCCACTTCGTTCGTGGTCGACGATGTGAGCGTGATCACCAGGTAAGGCTTCGGCAACGCCGCAAGGCGTTGCTGTTCAACCTTCGCATGGCCGGGCCACCACAGGGCGCCCGGCCATTTTTTTTGGTTCTTTGTCGGTGCCATCACGGCCCTCTGCCGCTATTCCTCACTGCCCGAATCCGTCGCGGAAAATGGCGTTCGGGTCGAGAATGGCGTGGCCGATCAACGTCGCCTTGGCATGATCCGACGCATCGTCGCTGGCGCTGTAGCCGAGGAAAAGGTAGTGCTTGAAGGTGCTGGGCGCCTGGTTGGGAAGCGGATGGAACACGAGGTCGAACGGGCATTCCTCCCCGGGCTGCAAGGTGCGCGCGGCGCAGCCATTTTCCGCTGCCCGGAAACGCTGGCTGACGGAACCGCCAGAGCTCGAGACGCGGAACTCAAGGGAGGTGACGGTGACCGGCAACTGGCCGGTGTTGCGCGCCACGAACCGATGAGGCGCGCCGGCCTCGCCGATGATCACGTTGCCGAAGTCATGCGAATACGGGGTGACCTCCAGGCGTGAAAACGTGGTGGCGGGCACGCCGTGGCACAACAGCGAGGCGTAGCTGGTAACGGCGCGCGTGTAGCCAGCCTTGGTCCACGCCACGCGCAACGACTGCGGCCCCGCAAAAGCGAACCCCATCGGCGCGCAGCGCACGTCCACGGTGCAGGTCGCGTTCGGCGCCAGGGTCAGGCCGCTGCAGGTCTGTGCGACGATCTGGAACCAGTCGGTGGTGACCGTGGGCGTGCCGCTGATGACGATCGGATGTGGCAACAGGTTGCGAAGCACGAACTGATGCGGCGTGCCGAGCGTGTCTTCAATCACGTCGCCGAAGTCGAAAGGGTTCGGTGTCAGGATGGGATCGTGCGGGTCGGCGGGCTGCATCACCTGCGCGACCAACAACGACAGCGCTTCGCCCCCGCTGCTCCAATGGGTGGTTACGCCGTGTTCGCCGGCAGGCCCGAACGCGCCGGTCAAGGGAAAGCGCCGAATGTCCCACAGGCGCAGGCCATCGCCAGCGCGGCCGAACCCCATGCCTGGCACCGACAGGCCACCGAACAGCGCGAGGCCGTCGGCATAGTGGGATCCGGAGAAATAAAGTTTCGCATTACCCGTCTCGCCCGGTACGCCCGGCGACACTTCGAACCGGAACTCGCCATCGTTGAGGCTGGTCTGGCCGTCGGCAACGTGCAGCACCAGATCCACTGGGCCGCCCTGGTAATCGACCTCGAACGGGAACACCCACTCGCCGTCGTTGTTGCTCTGCAGGCCCTCGTAGTGCGCGACCTTAAAGTCGTTGCTCGCGATGCCGTCGTCGAAATACACGATCAGCGACGCGCCGTTGGTGCTGTGCCCGGCACCATCGGACAGGCCGGAAATCACGTACGTTCCGTTGCCGCGCAACTGCACGCGGTCGGTAACGTCGGCGCGGTAGGACGCGGCGCTGTCCGGCGGCGGTTCCCCAAACAGTCCGCTGCTTGGCCAGCCGTTGTTGTCGCCGTAATGGGCGACCCGTGTTCCCGCCAGCGGCGCGCCGTCGAACACGATGTCGATTTCGTCATAGTCGGCATTTCCGCCGACGAAACTGTTCTGCGGCCAATTGATGTCGATACCATGCCAGTAAAGCAACGCCAGCGTGACGGTGCCGGACACCCCGGCGAGTTCGATGGTGCCGACGCCACCGCCGCTGGCGCTGGGCGCGCCAATGCCACCGACCCCGGCGTTGACGACATCGGTGCGCGGGATCGAGATGAGTTCCTGCATTGGCGACTGGTTCGCAAACGTCAACGTGGACGACACCAACAGGGTGATGCTCAGAACGAGGTGCGGCTTGCGGATCGACATGGGCGTGGACTCCTTTCGCGAGGAATACGCCGAAAGGAGAACGCAGGGGCCAACGCTGTTATCGAGCGCCGGCCAAATCCCGCCACGTCACAAATGAAAACGGCCCCCAGTTCGCACTGAGGGCCGTTGGTGTCTTTCGTTGCAGGCGGGAGGTGTGAGCATCCGCTGCAACAGTAGTGCTCAGCGGAATCGGAACAACGACCCACCGGCAGCCGTAGCGCCGGCGTAGCTGTCGCGGTCACGGCGGCGGCGCATTCGGTCTTGCAGTTCCTGACGGCGTTCCTCCATCCAGTCGGCGCGATCCATCGTGTTCGGATCAAGCCCGTGTCCTTCCGCCTCATTCTTGCGGAATGAGCAGAAGTCTTCGTAGGCTTCAAGCTCGTGCTTCAGTTCGCGCACGCACAGTTCGATCATGATCGCGTCGTCGAGGTAGCCGACGACCGGCACGTTGTCCGGGATCACGTCCTTCGGATCGGCGAAGTAGGTGAGCGCGGTCAGCACGCGCGCCTTGTCTTCGTGCGGCAGGCCCCAGCCGGCGTCGTGGACCATGTTGATCAGGGCTTCGAGCTTGGACAGGCGCTCGGAGATGAACTCGGGTGCCTTGCTCAAGTGCGCGTCCACAAGGAGTTGGCGCGCGGCCTCGGTGATCTCGTGTGAATCCTTGCTGCCGGCGGCCATGTGCGCGCGCTTGAGCACTTCCTGGAAATGGTCGAGATCGTTGTCAGACAGCTCGATGTTGATCGAAAGACCCATGGCAAACCCTCGCTGAGAATCGCGTCAGACTAGCCATCAGCCGTGAAAGCGTCAATCGCGATTCGCGGCATTCCGTGCGCCGGAGGCGCTCGACTACAGGATCGGCGACAGGCCGACGCCGAACGCCGTCAGGATGCGCGTATAGATGCCCTTGGCGGCGAGATCCACTTCCGGGAAATCGCCGACGCGCACATAGCACCGGTGAAACAGCGGATCGGTGCTGCGCACTGGCTGGCATTCCGGACGCAATTCGTAACTCGTCGCGTAGCGCCACAGCCAGATGTCGAAGATCGGCAGTCGTTCGCTGATCGCCTCGATGCTCTGGTTGATCGGCGTCAACACGCCGCGATTCGGCTTTTTTGCGACCACCCAGCTCTGGTCCGGGGCCATGTCACGGGCAATGGCCCGCTTCAACGCCGTGGCGAAGGCGACGTCTCGCACGATGACGCCATTTTCGCTGTTCAGTCCCTCCGAGCGCGGGTCGAAGTTGTGTGAGCCGATCAGGCTGATGCGACCGTCGACCACGATTTCCTTCGCATGCAGGCCGCGACGCACCAAGTCACGGCGCAGCGGGACGGCCTTGCGCATGCGGATCTTCATCGCCGAGCGCAACATGCCCGGTGGCTTGGCGACATTCAACGCTGCCTCGCTGCGCCCCGGATAGGGTTTGAACTCGAAAATCTCAAAGCCGAGTTTGTCGAGATAGTGGCGGCGGCGCTTGTGCGAAATCGCATAGACCGGAAATGCGTCGGTGGCGGCCAGGCTGTTGGTGGAGACGATCACGCGCAGGTCGGGATGCTCGCGGCGCAGCGTGCGAAAGGTCTGGCGCGCAGCCTCGGACAGCAGCAGATACGGCGTCTGCAAAACGATCTCGTGCTCGGCGTCCGTAATCACTCGCGCGATCATTGCAGTGACGTCATCATGCGCCGCGGTCTCCGAGACATTGGGTTTGTCCGGCGGATCGGAAAAATATTCCACTTTCGCCACGGTCAGTGCCTGATCCAGCAACGCCGTTTGCAGGTAGCGCGGATCCGCTGCCAAGCCCAGCACGCGCGTCACCCGATCGGCATGTTGCAGCACGGTGGCCGGCAGTGCTGGCGGGTCGCTGCCGCCCTCGACGATGCGCAGCGCAACGTCCTTGAGTTGATGCAAGGCAAGCGTCTTCGGGTGTGACCAGAACGCGTCAAAGGATTGGCGCATCGCACCGCCGACGCTGCCGTAAAGAAGCACGTCGCGATCGTGATAGTTGTATTCGAGGCCGAAGTCGAAATAGCGCTCTTCGATGTTGCGGCCGCCGACGATGGCAAAGCGGCCGTCGACCAGCAGCAGCTTGTTGTGGCTGCGCTGATTGAAGCGGAAGAAGCAGCAGAGGATCCCGGCGACGAATTCGAGCGGCGCGGTCTTCGCTTCGCCAAAGGTCGGGTTGTACATGCGCAAACTGAAGTTCGCGTGTTCGCGTGCCAAACGTGCGAGGAAGCGGCGATTGTCGAGCGAAAACAGTTGGTCGCTGAGCACCCGCACCTTGACACCGCGTCGTGCGGCCGCCAGCAGTTCGCCGAGCACCAATACGCCGACATCATCCTCGGCGAAAATGAAGGTCTGCAGTTCGATCGACGTGCGTGCGGCGCGGATCAAATGGACGCGCGCCACCAGGGCGGCGTCGGGATCGCTGAGCAGGATGGCACCATGCGCTTCGGCGTGAGCGCGGCGGTCGGCGTCGTCGTAGAGTGCTGAAGCAATCGCGCAGCGGTCGGCGCGGTCGCAGTTGCTGGCTGTTGGCTGGGTCGCGGTGACCAGTGCCTGCGCTGCACGCAGTGTCTCGCGATGGCTGGCACAGGCGGCGAGCAGCATCGTCAGCAGCGCGGCGATGACGCGCGCCATCACTTTCACGGCATCGGCAGCATGTTCAGGTCGAGTGCGACCCCGATGCGGTCGCCCAAGGTGAAGCGCCGTGACTTCATGCCGAACTCACGGCGCGACAGTTCGCCATGGGCCTGAACGCGACACGGCTTGTCGGTGAACGCGCAATCACTCGCCGCGAGATCGAACCGCACCGTACGAGTGACGCCGCGCACCCGCAATTCCCCCTTGATGACGCCACCCTGCTGCAAGCGCTTGAGCGGTAACATGATGGCGTGAAAGCGCAATTCCGGATGTGCGTCGGCGTCGAAAAATTCGTCCGACAGCGCCCATTCGCGATAACTGTCGCGGCTCATCGTGAGCGTGGCCAGGGCTACGCTCACGTCGATCTCCGCTTTCTCGTTTTGGGTCTTGATCGTGCCTTGCGCCGGCGCACTGCCGCCAATCGAAATGAAACCGACGGCGCGCAGCTGGAACTGGATCGTCGAATTGGCGGCATCGAGCTTAAAACTCACATCGGCAGCCCAGGTCGCAAGTGGACACAGCAGCAGGAGCAAGGCGAGCTTCACGCCCATGCGAAGCCCGCCGATCAAGGCGCCCAGAACGCGCGCAACTGACCTGAGCCGGGCTCGACCAGACCGTCGGCGACATCAATCACCGCAAGTGACGCGGTGCCCATGCCGCGATGCGCTTGCGAGCGGCCTTCGACGAGCAGGGCGACGAATTCCTCCACGCCCGGGTTGTGCCCGACCACGACGACGGTCTCGGTCGGCTCGGTGGCGTTGAATACATCAAGCAGGTCGCCCGGCGTGGCCTCGTAAATTCGCGAATTGAAGCCGACGCTGTCACCAAGGCGATCGGCGACGATCTGTGCCGTGGCCTCGGCGCGCACGGCCGGTGACGACAGGATGCGCGGCACGCGGCCATTCAACATTTGCGCGAGCGCATCGGCCGCGCGCTTGGCCTCATCGCGGCCGCGATCAGACAATTCGCGCGAGGCGTCATTGCCGTCACTGCTTTGCGCTTCGGCGTGGGCGTGGCGCAGGACAATCCAATGTCGAATCATGGGCTCGGGCTCTGTGGCGGGGTCAGCATCTGGATCGGCAGGGCATTGCGATTCCAACTGCCGCCGAGTGGCGCCGGCAAAGTGATCGCGGTGTTGAGCATACCGGTAGTCTGCGACTGGTAGCTCGGGCTCAGGCTGCCTGCGGGCAACGGCAAAGTGCCGAAATCCTCGATGTTCGGACAATGCGGGCAATGCACCAGGAACACGTTCTGCACGAGCGCGCCGGTGCCGTTGAAGGCTTCGCTCAGGGCCCAGCGCGGTTCGTTGGCATTGTCATAGATATAGCTGACGACACCGGTGGCGTCCTGGCCGTTGATGCGATGCTCGTCGATGACCACGCCCCAGCCCGATTCGCCTGGGCTGTACCAACCGCCGGAATGGTTTGGATTCGGCACAGCGCTGGGCGCGTACAACCGCACCAGCTTGTCGGCCGACCAGCGCCCGCCTATCTCGTAGGTGTTGATGTACACCGCATCATCGTCGCCGCGCGTGAACTGCGAACTGCCCACGACAGCGACCGCGACCGCGAACGGGGCTACCGACGTCCGCGTGACTTTCTGGATGGCGGCTGTAGCCTGCGCATAGGCCGGGTTCCAGCTGCCATTGACGAGATACCAGACGGGCGTTCGATCGGCCTTGCCGGTGAACCATGCCGACGTGATCACGTTGCCGATGTTGAACAGGTTCTGGCCGTTGCCGCTGCGCGTCGGATTCAAGTGCATCCCGCCCGGCTGCGGCGCACTGCCGAAGCCCTGGATCTGAGCCGCGCACTGGGTCGCGACCTGGCAATTGCCGCTCGCCGGCATGCTCACGTCAAATACCTTGGTCGGCGCGAAGCTGTAGGTGAAGTCGTCGACACTGCCGAGATAGCTCACGGTGGCGCGGGTACCGCAGGCTGCGGTCGGGCTGACATAGGCGCGCACTGTGCTGTCACGTGTTGCCGCCACGGCCAGATTGCCGAGGTCGGCCGCCGGTGAAATCACGTGTACCGGTGAACTGACCAGGCCGCCGGGTGCCGCGCTCGGGTGGAAGAAACAAGTCGCGGAATTCGCCGGCGCCGAATTGGCGACGTCGCAGGTGTAGTTGAAGCGAACGCTCTCGCTGCTGTTCTGCAGACCGATCACGGCCATTCCGCCAGCGACGCTGTCGGCGGTCAGGTACTGGTAGACGATCTCAAAGCTCTCGTCGTAGAGCACGGCCTGGAACACGTTGTTGCCAGCGCCGCCATTGGTGCCGAATCGCTCGAGATTGCGCCACTCGAATACGGTGCAGCCCTGGCTGGCGCTGCCGACGTCCGAGGGGCGCGGGCAACTGGCGAAGCGCGCGTGCTTGAGACTGCCGCCGGCCTGTACCACGAGATCGTCATGCAGCACCTGCAGGCGGCCGTCGGTCACGCTCTGATGCTGATCGACGCCGCAGATCCCGCTGTAGTCATCGCCACCGTCCGCGGTGTTCGTCGACAGATAGCCATTGGTCGACATCAGCAGCGTGCTGATGGTCTGGTCGTAGAACTTGAAGGGCGAGGCACCGCCGACGGCGAGACCGGCGACATAGCCCTCGTCGCTCGCGGTCGTGCCCGGGCTCGTGATGTGCGGCCCGCGTGTCAACGTCAAGGCTGTCGCGGCGCTCATGTCGATCGCTTGCACGCGACATGCCGGCGACGTGGCGCTGGCAAGTGCCCGATAGCCGAAGCTGTCGGTGCGCTCCGGACCGCTGCCGAGTGCGGTGACGCTGCCGCCGGTGAACACGGCAAAGCCGTCGTTGACCGCATCGTTACCGTTGTTGGTGACGCGCACTGGCACGTTCCAGATTTCGCCGGGCTCGACATTGGCATCGCCATCGCCACAACTTTGCGTCGCGGCACCATTGGTTGTGGTCGCGAGCACCGGACCACGCACGTTCAAGGCGAGCGTGCCGCTGCCGGCACATCCGCTGGCGTCGGTCGCGGTCACTTTCACCGTGGTGCTGGTGCGTTCCGGGTAGCGCGACACCAATGTGCTGCTGGCGCCTACGCCAGTGGCGCGGCGATCCTCGATGCCGTCGTTGTCGAGATCCCAGGACAGCGTGTACGGGCCGCTGCCGCCGGAGATGTTCGTGGTCAGGCTGAGCGTGTTGTCGGCAATCGGATTCAGCGTATTCAGGCTGATCGCGACCGTCGGCGGGGTGCAGGTACCCGTGCCATCGAGCGCGGTGGCGCCGGTGTTGCCCGGATCAAGCCACGTGCGCACATTGCTGCTGCCCGGACCGCCGCCTTCCCAGGCGAAGTTCAGACGCCCGAAGAAGTCTTCCAGATTGTTGCCGCACGCCGCCGAACCGCCGGACAGCACCCCGATCAATCGCTTCTGCGCATTCATCAATCCGGAACCCGACGACCCTTGCTCGGTGGTGCCCACGTCCCAGTCGTTGATGCGCCAGTGACGGGAGCCAAGCACGGCGTTGGCATTGAGCTGCACGTTCGATTCCACGAGCGGTTCGTTCTCGAAACTGATGCGCTTTTCATGGCCCTGCGGATGGTGCACGACGGTGCCGTTCGGCGACACGTTGGTGGTGCGGTCCCAGCCGTACCAGAATGGATCGGCCCCTTGCGGAATGGCCGTGTTCAACTCGACCAGGGTGGTGTCGGAATCGCGATTGGTCGAACGCAGGGTGGCGCCGCCGGTCTGCGTGATCGACACCGAGACGGGAACAACCGAACCATTGCCGCTACTGCCCACGGCGCGACAGGTCGGGCTTTCGTATTTCCAGTACACGACAATCGTGTTCGCGGCGGACTGATCACCGACGCCGGTCTGGTCATTGAAGCAATGCGAGGCGCTGATGAAGTAGCGCTTGCGGTCCTGAGCGGTGTTGTTGATCAACTGGCCGGTACACAGGCCGCCGTTGATCGAGTAGCGCCCGACGGCATTGATCTGGCTGCGATGGTTGTCGCCTTGCGGGCAGACGCTGTCGACATTGCAGGTGCCCGACTTCGCGAACGGCGACGTGCCGCTTTCGATGTGGCGATACGCCTGCTGCACGCTGTGGATCTGCAATTCGAGTTCGTCGCGGCGTGCCTTCGGCACCAGCACTTCGAGGTAGGCGATGTCACCGGGGACATACGGCGTCCAGAATTCGCGCGATTTCGGATTGTCGGCGGCGGTGTAGGGGCCGCGAAGCACCTGCGCCTTGGCATCGGTCAACCAGACCTCGGCGCCTTCAGGCAGATGGAAGGGTTTCAGCGCCAGATCGATCGAGACCGCGCCCGGCGCGTCGATGCGCGCACGCCAGAGTACGTATTCGGCATCGACATCGGTCCAGCGCCCGATCGCATACTTGTCGCTGGCAAGCGCATTGACCGCGACCTTGTGCATGATCGCGTAGCGCAGCGGCGAGCCCTTGTCGGCATTGGCGTCCTCGGCCAGCGCTTTTTCGGCGTTCAGCAGCGGCGTTTGCAGCGAGCGAGCGCCCGGGTCGAGCGGTAGATTGAAGCGCTTGCTCGGCAGCTCGGTCGCGAGCGCGATCAACGGGAAAGCCAGGGCGGCGAGCACGAGCCTGCGAATGAATACGTTCATCGATGTCTCCGGCAACAATGGGCCAAGCATACAACTCGGTCGCCGCCCAACCGTGATGCGCCGCGACGGACGCGCCGGGAGTGCGTCGCCGTTCAGCCTGGCGTGCGCAGCACGCGCCCGATCGCGTCCTGCCAGCCGGCATACAAGTCGGCCCGTTGCAGCACTGGCATCTGTACATCGAAGCGGCGCCCACAACGCCACTGCCCGGCGATCTGCGCGAGCGAGGTGAATACGCCCGCTCCAAGCCCGGCGATGTACGCGGCACCAAGCGCGGTAGTTTCGATCTCGGCAGGACGGTCGACGGGCACGCCGAGGATGTCGGCCAGCGATTGCGCGAACCAGTTGTTCGCGGCCATGCCGCCGTCGATGCGCAAGGTGCAGGCACTCGTTGCGCCATCGCGACGCATGGCTTCGAGCAGGTCACGGGTCTGGAAGCACACGGCCTGCAGACCGGCGGTGACGATTTCGCCAATGCCGGTGTCGCGCGTGAGACCGAAGATCGCGCCGCGTGCATGCGGGTCCCAGTGCGGTGCGCCCAGACCGGTAAATGCCGGCACCAGATAGACGCCGCCGCTGCCGTGGCCATGCATGGCGATGGCCTCGGTCTGCGCCGCGCTCTCGATCAATTTCAGTCCATCGCGCAACCACTGCACCGCAGCGCCAGCGACGAAGATGCTGCCCTCGATCGCGTAGGTCACGACGCCATCGATGCGATAGGCGACGGTGCTGAGCAAGCGATTTTCCGAGCGCGCGATCTCGGCTCCGGTATTCATCACCAGAAAACAGCCGGTGCCATACGTGCTCTTGCTCATGCCCGGCGCAAAACACGCCTGACCAAAAAGTGCCGCCTGCTGGTCACCGAGCACGCCGTGGATCGCGATCCCCGCGCCGAACAGCGCGGCATCGGTATCGCCGTAATACGCATTCGAGTCGCGCACTTCGGGCAACAAGGCGCGCGGCACACCGAACAAGGCGAGCAGGTCGTCGTCCCAGTCTTGCGCGGCAATATCGAACAACAAGGTGCGCGACGCATTCGTGGCATCGGTGGCATGCGTGCGTCCGCCGCTGAGCTGCCACAGCAACCAGCTGTCGATGGTGCCGAAACACAGTCGACCTGCGACCGCATCGACGCGCGCACCAGGCACGGCATCAAGCAGCCAGGCGATCTTGGTCGCGGAAAAATAGGGATCGAGCAACAACCCGGTTTGTGCACTCAGCGCCGCCTCGTGCCCGGCATCGCGCAGGCGCTCGCAGACATCGGCGGTGCGGCGATCCTGCCAGACAATCGCGCGATGGATCGGTCGCCCCGAGGCGCGCGACCAGATCACGGTGGTTTCGCGCTGGTTGGCAATCCCGACCGCGGCGATCTGCGTTGCCAGCAAACCCGACTGCGCCAAAGCGGCCCGACAAGTCGCCAAAGCCGCCGTCCAGATCTCGTCGGCATCCTGTTCCACCCAGCCGGGATGCGGATAGAACAAGGCGAATTCCTGCTGCGCGCTGGCGACGATGCAGCCCTGCACATCGAAGATGATCGCGCGCACGCTGGTCGTGCCGGCATCGATGGCGAGCAGGAAAGATGAGGTCATGGCGCTCCCGGATCGACCACGATGCAGTCACCAGAGGTTATCGCAGCACGACCGCCATTGGCGGGAACGGCCCTGTTCCTGCTGGCGATGGCACTGGCCACTGCGATGACGGCGACCATCGTGCATTGGCAGCAGCCGTACGCTCACGCGCTCAGCCGCTTCATGCCGATGTTTCTCGGCGTCGCTTGTGTGCGTCTGATCGTGCGCCAGCTGCAGCGTCCAGAACGCCTGCACGCGACACCCTGTGGCTTGGCTGGGCCATCGGCCTGATCGCGCTGTCGACACCGTCCTGGCTGTTCGTGGTGTTGGCTGTGCGCCACGACCAGGTGCTCGTCGAGACGCTGCCGCCGATCGGCGCGCAGATCGTGAACAAGCGCGCCACCGGTTCGCAGGCCGGGTTCGCCGCGTATGATCCGCCAGTCGCCAGCGCCACGGATGTTCCGTGGCGGGTGTCGGCCTCAGTCATCCATTGGGGGATGTCCATGAAGTCAATTTTTCTTGCGTCGATCGCGTTTGCCGCCGGCCTGCTTGTCGCCAATCCCGCCATCGCCGAACGCATGGCGTATCCGTCGCCGGACAACGCCAGTTTCGTAATCGACCATCCGTCCAATTGGAAAATGGAACCGGGCGAAAGCATTGGTGATTACGTCACCCTGACCGGCCCGACCGGCGTGGTGGTGCAGTTGCGCACCATTCCCGGCAGCGAATCGGCGCTCGACGACGCGATCGAGGAAAACCGGAAGTATCTCAATGACACGTTCTCCGATGTGTCCCTGGAAGAGCCGGAAACCTCGAAGCATCGCGGCATGGACATGCTGTCCGTGGTCGGAGCCGGCATCGACGAGAACGGTGAGGCGGTCGGTTTCTCCATCGCGTTCTTCCAGCTGAAAGACGGCAACATCGCCGAACTGTGGTTCGCCGTGGTGGCCGGTGACGACGCCGGCGCTGATGCGGCCGGCAAGGTGCTCGATTCACTGAACTCGCCTTGATTGATTCCCAAGGACCGCCGCGGTCATCGCGGCGGTCCGAAGGAATCCGGCAGCCATTGCGCGCCCGCCGCAGTCGCCGCAAACGCTTCGTTATGCTCGTGTTTTGATCATCCGGGTGAGCCGTCCATGTCTGGCATCTTCATCAGCTACCGCCGCAGCGACAGCGCTGGACACACCGGACGCCTCGCGGACGACCTTGGCGAGAAACTGGTCGGCCAGGCGCTGTTCCGCGACATAGAGGCGATCGAGGCCGGCGAAGACTTCGTCGAAGCGCTGGCGCGCGCGGTCGGTGACTGTTCGGTGATGCTGGTGGTCATCGGCCCGACCTGGGCCAAGGTGACCACGCACGATGGCCAGCGTCGGTTGCACCAGCCCGGCGACTTCGTGCGCATGGAGATCGAAGCCGCACTCGCGCGCAGTGTGCGCGTGATTCCGGTGCTCGTTGGCGACGCACAGATGCCGAACGCCGAGGATCTGCCCGAGTCGATGGCGCCGCTGCTGCGTCGCAATGCCTATGCGATTTCCGATCGGCGTTGGCAGTACGACATCGACCAGTTGCTCGACATTCTCGAAAAAATTCCCGGTGTGACCGGCCGCAAACGCAGCGCGCTGCCCCCGGCGCCGCCGCCGCCGCCGATGCAGAGCGCATCGCAGCCCGCGGCACCGGCCACGGCGTTGCCGACGTGGGCCAAGATCGTGTTCGCAATGATTGGGTTGTTCATCGTGCTCGGCGTGTTCGGCATGTTCATTCAGGATCCCGACGTCGTCACGCCAGTCGATGCGACGCCGCCCACGGTCGCTGCGGCGAGTGTCGTTTCGCCAATACCGGCAGCGATTCCAAGCGCGCCAGCAGATTCGGTCGCCGCTGAAGTCGACGGCCTGTGGCAAACCGAGGACGGGTTCTACTACCAGTTCGTTCACGACGGTGGCACCTTGTTCGCGCTTTCGGGCGAAGTGGTCGATCCCGCGAACGCGCCGAGCAGCACGCCCGCCGCCGCGCCACCGAAGCATGCGGGCGCCGAACTCGCCGGCGAAGCGCAGCTCGATGGCCGCAAGCTCGAAGTGACGCTGACCGATACCTTCTCCGGCGACACCGAGTTGTTGCAGGTCACGCTTGCACCCGACGGCCGCACCCTGCAGGGTCAACTGCAGGGCACGCCGGTGACCCTGCAACGGCGTTGAACCCAGCGCTGCTGCGGCGTCATTGACAGAACGGCGAACGCCCAAAACCCTCGTCACCGCACTTCGCGGTCAGGATGCTGTCGCGAAACCACTGCCAGGCGTAGGAATGTTCCTTCATGCGCGCGCCGAAACCCGCCGCATCGGGTGATGGCGGTGGCTGGATGTGGCGGTAGCGCAGGCCCGGATTCAGCGTCGCCGGATCAAGGCTCACCAGCCCCGAGGTGCGATAAAACTCGGCATCGGCATAGCTCGGCAGGTTCTGCGTGATCTCCGTATCAGGCTCGGGTGTGTCGAGCACGGTCACGTGCAGCTGTTCGCGCGGAAAACCCATCGCCACCAGAATGTGCGCGACGCGTGCAACCACGAAGCCGCCGGCGCTGTGGCCCACCAGATGCAGCGGACGATCACGGCGGATCTGGCCGTTCTCGACCATGCGCGCGAGGCGGATGCCGAAGAAGTCGCCGGTGGTTTGTGCACTCGAGCGAACGCCGCCGACGTCGGCGAGGAAGCGCGTCAGTGGGTCGTGCGTGTTCAGTCCATGCTGGCTTGAGGCCTTCGCACCTTCCTTCCAGTCAAGGAACAACAGCTGCGGCATGTTCGCGCCGAGGCGCTGACGCAGATTCGCGGTCATCTCCGCGCTCCAGTGCGTCCAGTCACTACGCCCCGCTTGCCAGCCGTCGCGCATGCCATGCACCAGCACGATGCTGCCGCGGCTGGCGGCGATCGGTTGCGGCGCGAATACACTGCCATCGGGCGGGTTGAGCATGCGTCCGAGTTCCTGCAGACGGCTGGCGACTTCTGGCGTTTCCGGCTGCTTCAGGCTGATCCACATCAGCACCAGCGCGACCGACAATACGATCCAGACGACACGCCCGAGCACGACGCGCACGACAAATCCGGCGGCGGTACCGAGTCCACGCAGACCGCGCCACAGCCACGCGAAGCGCACGCGCGGCTTGCTCGCCAACTGACCCGGCACGACCACGGCCGACTGTTCGCGGATGGTGTAGAAATCCTCCGTGGTCTCGGCCTGGAAATACCAGTCGAGCACTTCCGACAACAGCGCGTTCTCGGCTTCGTGCAACAGCGGGATCGCGTCGTCGCCCACGGTGAGTACGAGCCGCGTGCGCACATGTTCCAGCTGCTGGATCTGTTGCGTGTAACGCGCAGTGCGCCGCGTCGATTCGCCGACGAAGCGCAGCGACTGCGCCACCAGCAGGCCAAGCGGCAAGGCCAGGCCGGCCATGCCGAGCGCGAAGTCGAGCCAGCTGCCGCCGAGCAGATTCAGCCAACTGGCCGAGCGCGGATGCAAGGTGACGATCATGCCGGCGACACCGACGGCGAGCGCCACGTCCATCAGGATCGTGCTCCAGCGTGTCAAGGCGCGCCGCTCGGCCAGCGCCTTGTCGCGTTGCCGCGTGTAATAGCCGAGTTGATCGTCGATGCGGTCACGCACGTAGACAGCGCGCCAGTCGGCGGCAGTGTGCTGCGGTTCTGCGGCGAATTTGTCGAGCAGTGGCTGCAGCGCCGGCACCACCGACACCAGGGTGCGCACCGGTTGCGACGGCGTCGTGCGTGTCGCCAACAGTGAGCGACTGGCTTCGGCGACGAGACGCGCGCGCGACCACAATCGGCCCATGCTGCGCCAGCGCAACCACCAGAAGAACGCGACGATGAGCAAAGGGCTGGCGAGTCCGGACAACGCTGCCAGCATCGGCGGCAGTTCCAGCGGCGTACGCAGCAGCCAGACCACCGGCAACACCACGCAGACCGCTTCGATCATCACCAGGGTCTTGCCGGAGCGGCGTGTATCCGGCGCTGTCGTCTGCGCCAGCGCATCGGTCTGCGCGAAGATTTTTTCGACCGGATCGGCGAGCGCGGTATCCGCGGCAGCCAATGTGTCTTCCAGCCAGAGCGCAGCGGTGGCGGGCGT
>JAYUXS010000158.1:0-1887 GCA_043752845.1 Lysobacterales bacterium
CGGAAACTGCGAAAGCGCGTCATCACCATCGCCGCCATCGTGCCGAGCACCACGGAGGCGCACGCGGTGAGGAAGGCGATCTCCAGACTCACCTTCGCCGCGTCAATGATCTGCTGGTCGCGGAACAGAGCCGGGTACCACTTGAATGAAAATTGCGACCAAACCGTCACCGACTTGTTCTCGTTGAACGAGAAAATGATCAGGATCAGCATCGGCGCATACAGGAAGGCGAAGCCGAGCAGCAAGGTTGAACGCGTTACCCAATTGACACGCGGCGCACTCATGCGAGGCGCCCTTCCAGTTCTTTCGACTGGTAGTGATGGAAGATCATGATCGGCACCGTCAACAGGATCAGCATCACGATCGCCACCGCCGAAGCCACCGGCCAATCGCGGTTGTTGAAGAATTCCTGCCACAGCACGCGCCCGATCATCAGCGTGTCGGCGCCGCCGAGCAGTTCCGGGATCACGAATTCGCCGACCACCGGAATCATCACCAGCATCGAACCAGCGATGATGCCGGCCTTGGACAGCGGCACGGTGATCGCGAAAAAGGCTTTCCACGGCGGACAACCGAGATCATGCGCGGCTTCGAGCAGTCGATGATCGTGCTTCACCAGGTTCGCATACAACGGCAGGATCATGAACGGCAGATAGGCATAGACAATACCGATGTACACGGCGACCGGTGTGTACAGGATCTGCAGCGGCTCATTGATGACGCCGAGCCACAACAGGAAATCGTTCAACAGCCCTTTCGGCTTGAGGATGCCAATCCAGGCATAGATGCGGATCAGGAACGAAGTCCACGACGGCAGCACGACGAGCATCATCGCGACATTGCGCGTGGACTGCGGCAAGCGCGTAATCGCATAGGCAATTGGATAGCCGACGCACAGGCACAGGAAAGTCGCGATCACCGCGATTTTCAGCGAACTCAGATAGGCGTTGAGGTAGAGGCTGTCGCGGATCAGGAACAGGTAATTCTTGAAGTTCAGACTGATGAAGAGCTGATCGCCGGCCCATTCCCACAGACTGGTGTATGGCGGCATCGCGATCGCAATT
Organism: Lysobacterales bacterium; assembly: GCA_043752845.1. Taxonomy (GTDB): domain Bacteria; phylum Pseudomonadota; class Gammaproteobacteria; order Xanthomonadales; family Ahniellaceae; genus JADKHK01. Next base: position 1,065 of record JAYUXS010000158.1, read on the forward strand.
TTCGCGAAAGACAGCTTCAAGGCAATGCCGAACGGTACCGCGAAGAACAGCAGCATCCAGACGTACGGCGGCGCGATCACCGCCCAGCGACCACTCGGCAGCCAGCGTGCGACGCGCGGGTTCATGAGTTAAGCACCACGCCGGCGAGATCGCCCCAGGACAACCAGACCTGATCGTTCCAGGTGAAGCGTTCCGACGCCCAACGTTTCGCATTCATGAAATGCACCAGCAATTTCTTGCCGGTTTTCAAACGCACGTGATAGACCGAATGCGTGCCGAAATAGGCGATTTCCTCGATCGTGCCCTGCACCTTGTTGCGCGGCTGCGCCGGTTCGTCCTTCTCGATTTTGATTTTCTCCGGCCGCAGCGCAAACGCTACCGCCTGCCCTTCGAAGCCGGTAACGCCGTGACCGATATAGATCGGGTCGGGAATGACGTCGGACTTGATCGTCAGATAGTTTTCCGCATCTTCAAGAATCGTGCCTTCGATCAGGTTCACCGAACCGATGAACTGCGCCACGAAACGTGATGCCGGTTGTTCGTAGATCTCGTCCGGCGTGCCGATCTGGCGGATCTTGCCGGCATCCATGATCGCGATGCGCGTGGCCATGGTCATGGCCTCTTCCTGATCGTGGGTGACCATGACGCAAGTGACGCCGAGGCGTTCGATGATGTTGACGAGTTCGAGTTGCATCTGCGAACGCAGTTTCTTGTCGAGTGCGCCCATCGGCTCATCGAGCAACAGCAGCTTCGGGCTCTTCGCGAGCGAGCGTGCGAGCGCGACACGTTGCTGCTGGCCGCCGGACAACTGGTGCGGCTTGCG
>JAYUXS010000159.1:0-1886 GCA_043752845.1 Lysobacterales bacterium
TTCGCGTTCGAATTCGCCGGCGAGCCGCGACGCGCCCTGATCGGCGTGGTGCTGGCACCGGACGAACAAGGCGCAAAGATCACCGCAGTCACGCCGGGCGGTCCGGCTGCCAAAGCCGGTTTGAAAGCCGGTGACTTGATCCTGTCGCTCAATGGCAAGGCCGTCGGCAAGCAGGGTGACGCCGTCGATGGCGTGCGCGACATGATCGGCAAGCTCGATGCCGGTGCCGAGGTCAATCTGCGTTACCAGCGCGCCGGCAAGATGGCAGACGCGAAGCTCGTGGCCGAACGCCGCGAGCCGGGTGACTGGATCGGCATGCTCGATCTGCCGAACCTGGCGCCGCTCGCGAAGATGGAAGGATTGCCACGCATCGAACGTGATGTCCAAGTCATTGTTGACCATGGCGGAAAAGGCACGCGCATCATGCGCGAGTTCAATCACGGTCCGATGGGTGAACACCTGCGCTTCATCGGCGACGGCGGGCTCGACCTGAACCTGACCACGCTGAATCCGGCGCTCGGCAAATATTTCGGCAGCGACCAGGGCGTGCTCGTGCTGGAAAACGAGGGCGGCAAGATCGAGCAGATCAAGGCGGGCGACGTGATCCAGGTGATCGACGGCAAGCCGGTCGACAGCGTGCCTGGCGCGATGCGTTCGCTGACGTCGAAGGAACCTGGTCAGATGTTGAATGTCGAGGTGCTGCGTGAGCGCAAGCGCGTCGTGCTCGCGATCGAAGCACCGCAGCGCGATGAATTGTTCTTTCGTATTCCGGCACCGCCGGCTGCGCCCGCACCACCAGCGCCGCCTGCGCCAGCACCGCACGCCGCACCCGCACCACCCGCGCCGCCGACGCCACCGTCGGCGATGCGCACCGCCGATTCGGCCTTTGCAGTCTGATCAGCTGCTACTGACTCAGACGCTGCTGAAACACTGCTCGATGCGCGCTTTCAGGCGAGCATCGAGTTTTTCGCTGAGCGCAATCGCCTTGAAGTTTTCGGCCAGCTGCGCGGGTTTCGACGCGCCGAGCATCACTGTCGACACATCCGGATTCGCCAGGCACCAGGCGATCGCCAAGGTCGCCGACGTCGTTCCGAGTTCATCTGCAATCTTTGCAAGCCCACTCAGCGCTGCGCGCGATTCGTCGCGTCGTGCCAGCACCGAATCGCGCAGCCAGTCGTAGCCCGGCGTGTTCAGACGCGAATCTTCCGGCACCCCATCGCGATATTTTCCGGTCAGCAATCCGGACGCGAGCGGCGACCAGATCGTCGTGCCGAGCCCGTGATCGCGATACAGCGGGGCGTATTCGCGCTCGACCCGATCACGCTTGAGCAGGTTGTACTGCGGCTGTTCCATCTGCGGTGCGAACATGCCGTGCTCGCGCGCGACGTGGATCGCTTCGAGGATCAGTTCCGCCGGCCATTCACTCGTGCCCCAGTAAAGCACTTTGCCCTGGCGGATCAGCAGATCCATCGTGCTGACGATCTCGCCGATCGGCACGTCGAGGTCTGGGCGATGGCAGAAATACAGGTCGAGGTAATCGACGCGCAGTCGCGTCAGTGCCTGATCGCAGGCGTCGCGGATGTGCTTGCGCGACAGCCCGCGCTGGGTCGGCGCGGGTTTGTCGACGGCGCCGAAAAACACCTTGCTCGACACGCAGAAGGCGTCGCGCGGGATACGCAGGTCGACCAGCACGTCACCCATGATGCGTTCCGCCTCGCCGGCAGCATAGGTCTCGGCGTTGTCGAAGAAATTGATGCCGTGGTCGTAGCAGTATGCGACCAGCTCGCGCGCCTCACCGCGTCCAAGCTGATTCGCGAACGTCACCCAGGCGCCATAGGACAGACACGACAGCTGCAAGCCGGATGAACCCAATCGACGGTATTGCA
>JAYUXS010000160.1:0-4639 GCA_043752845.1 Lysobacterales bacterium
GACCGAGTCACGCTGGCAACGCGGCCCCTTGGACATCGTGCCGCTGTCGGAGCCGACGTTGCGGGCTGAGGGATATTGATCGACCCATCGTCGCGATCACTCAACGCTTGTTGTTCCGACCCGGCAAATCCATGCCTTCGTTGAGAATCTCGGCATAGCCGGTGTAACTGAACACGCGCCCGCGTTGCCTGCTGGTCAGTTCGCTGACGACACCGATGCGTTGCAGGTGCGCGAGCGACTTGTTCACCGTCGCCGGCGTGAGTCCGGTGGCCATTCCGAGTGATGCAGCCGTGCCGAGCGGCTTGGACTGCAGCACACGATGGATCGACAGTGCAGATCCGCTGGCGCGACCAAGACGCTCTATGCGCCGGACATCGTTGGCAGCCAATGCCGATAGTCGACTAGCCGATGAGGCAGCATCGGTCGCACTCAGCACCACGGCATCGGCAAAGAACTCCAGCCAGGTTTCCCAATCGCCGGACAGTCGCACCGCGTTCAACAGCTCGTAGTACGTGGGTCGCTGCGCCTTGAAGTGCAGGCTCAAGTAAAGCAGCGGCTCGCGCATCAAGCCGTCGGCCGCCAACTGCAGAGCGATCAGCAAGCGACCGAGGCGTCCGTTGCCGTCCAGAAATGGATGGATGGTTTCGAACTGCACGTGGGCGAGTGCGGCCTTGACCAGTGGCGGTGTCGGCCCGGGTTGGTCATGCAGGAAGCGCTCGAAATGCTTCAGGCATTCGGCCAGTTCGCTCGCGGGCGGCGGCACGAACACGGCGTTGCCCGGTCGGGTACCGCCGATCCAGACCTGACTGCGACGAAATTCACCCGGTGTGAGCCTCGAACCGCGCCCGCCCCCAAGGAGCACCGCGTGTACCTCGCACAACAGACGCAGCGACAATGGAAAGCCACCGCGCAAGCGTGCGAGCCCATGCTCCAACGCGGCGACATAGCGACTCACCTCGCGCGCGTCTTCCACCGGCACACCCGGTTGCTCATCCAACTCGAACAGCATCAGATCAGCGAGCGACGACTGCGTACCTTCGATCATCGACGACAGCACCGCTTCCTTGCGCACAAAGCTGTATAGCAACAGCCCGGCATTCGGCAGCAGATCGGTGACCGCGTCGAGACGCCCGAGCGCGAGCAGCGCCGAGTCAAAACGGCTGCGAAGTGCCGGCGTCCAGTCGATCGGTGGACGCGGCGGCAACGGTGCCGGCACAAAGGCCTTGAACGCTTCCCCGGCGGCGGCGACTTTGAGGTAACGGCCTTGAATTGCGCGTTTCATCGGCAGCAGCAACCTGAATTAGTGACGGGCTTTATTTTAGGATAACCGGATATTGTAAAAACAGCGACGCGGCCCAAATGACCGCCAGCTCTGAGTCGTCACTTTTGCGCCGCTCGGCGTTTATCCCCAAAGGCGGGTCGGCTTAGCCGAAAACGGAAGCCGTTCCAGTATAAATGGCCGCTGTCGCCAACCTCTCGCGTTTGCATGCCCCCGAACCAGAATCCCGAACAATCCGCCCGCGACCGCATCGATCAGATGCTGGGTGACGCCGGCTGGATTGTGCAGGACAAGCAGGCGATTGATTTCAATGCCGGTCTGGGCATCGCGGTGTGCGAATACCAGACAGACGTTGGCCCTGCAGACTATGTCCTGTTTGTTGGTCAGTCGGCAGTCGGCGTGATCGAGGCGAAGCGCGATGAAGTCGGCCAGAACATCACGACCGTCGAGGATCAGACGAAAGGCTATGCGACTGCGCACTTGAAATGGATCAAGCATCATCAGCCGCTGTCATTTCTGTACGAAAGCACGGGCCAGATCACGCGCTTTACGGATGCGCGAGACCCGAAGCCTCGATCTCGCGAGGTCTTCGCATTTCATCGCCCGGAGACCCTGCGCCACTGGATCGAATCCGGCTCGTCGCTGCGCGCGCGACTGACGACGATGCCCCTGCTCAATCCTGCCCGGCGGCCTGCCGCTGAACTCGGTCTGCGCGACTGCCAGGAAACTGCGGTCAGCAATCTCGAAGTGTCGCTCAAGGACGGGCGCCCGCGCGCACTGATCCAGATGGCCACCGGCGCCGGCAAGACCTTTACGGCAATCACCGAGGTCTATCGGTTGCTCAAGCACGCCGATGCAAAACGCGTCCTGTTTCTGGTAGATACCAAAAACCTCGGCGAACAGGCCGAGCAGGAATTCATGGCGTTCACGCCCAGCGACGACAACCGAAAGTTTACCGAGCTGTATACGGTGCAGCGGCTCACCTCATCGCATGTCCCCAAGGATGCACAAGTCTGCATCTGCACCATCCAGCGGCTCTACTCGATCCTGAAGGGAGAGCCGCTCGACGACGCGCTGGAAGAACTCAGCCCCGCGGAGCAATTGACCCAGCCCAAGCGGCCCATGCCGGTGGTCTACAACGCCCGGGTGCCGCCCGAGTTCTTCGACTTCATCGTCATTGATGAATGCCATCGCTCGATCTACAACGTCTGGCAACAGGTGCTCGACTACTTCGACGCCTTCCTGATCGGCTTGACGGCGACACCCGACAACCGGACGTACGGTTTCTTCAAGAAGAATGTCGTCAGCGACTACAGTCACGAGAAGGCGGTGGCCGACGGCGTCAATGTCGGCAATGAGGTCTACGTCATCGAGACCGAAGTCACCGCAACCGGGACTCGTCTGGTCGCGAAGCAATCGATCGAGAAGCGCGAGAAGCTGACGCGCAAGCGTCGCTGGGAACAGCAGGACGAGGACGAGGCCTATTCGGCGAAGCAACTGGATGACACGATTGTTGTTCCCGACCAGATCCGCACCATCATCAAGACGTTTCGCGACAAGCTGCCGGAAATTTTCCCCGGCCGCAGCGAGGTCCCCAAGACACTCATCTTTGCGAAGACCGACAGCCATGCGGACGACATCATCAACATCGTGCGTGAGGAATTCGGCGAAGGCAATGCGTTTTGCAAGAAGATCACTTACCGCGCGGCTGAAGATCCGAAGTCGGTGCTCGCGCAGTTCCGCAACGACTATTACCCGCGCATCGCGGTGACCGTCGACATGATTGCGACCGGTACCGATGTCAAACCGCTGGAATGTCTGCTGTTCATGCGCGACGTGAAGAGCCGCAACTATTTCGAGCAGATGAAGGGCCGCGGCACACGCACGCTGGATCACGACGATCTACGCAAAGTGACGCCCTCGGCAGTGTCGGCGAAGACGCACTACGTCATCGTCGATGCGATTGGCGTGACCAAGTCACTGAAAACCGCCAGCTCACCATTGATTACGAAGCCGGGCGTGCCGTTCAAGGATCTGGCGATGGGCGTGATGATGGGTGCGCATGACACCGACTCGGTCAGCTCGCTCGCAGGGCGCTTGTCGCGCCTGAACAAGCTATTGGCGCCCAGCGACCATGCGCGCATCGCCGAAAAGTCGGGTGGCATCGCATTGACGACCATGGTCAGCGGCCTGTTCGGCGCGATCGATGCCGATGCGATCGAGGTCAGGGCGTTGGAACTGGCGCAGCTTCCGACCGGCAGCGATCCGGGCGACACGCTGCGCGAGAAGGCCCAGGCACAGTTGGTCAAGGTGGCGGCCAATGTCTTCACCGGTCCGCTGATCGAGTTGCTCGATTCGATCCGTCGCGACAAGGAGCAGTCGCTCAACCACGAGCATCTGGACACGCTGCGTCGGGCCGAGTGGGACAAGGATGCAAAGCAGAATGCTGAAACGCTGACCAACGACTTCTCGGCGTGGCTGCTCGCGAACAAGGATCAGCTCGCCGCCCTCACAATCTTCTACGACCAGCCGTTTCGGCGCCGCGATGTCACGTTTTCGATGCTGGAAGCAGTGATGACCAAACTGCGCGCCGATGCGCCGCGCATTGCGCCACTGCGGGTTTGGCAGGCGTATCGGCAGCTGGAAAACTATCAGGGCAAGCAGCCGCTCAACGACCTGACCGCGCTGGTCGCGCTGATCCGGCGCGCCTGCGGTATCGACGCGAAACTGGCGGCATTCGATGACACGGTACGCCGGAACTTCCAGTTGTGGATCATGGCCCACCACGCCAGTCCCAATCCAAAATTCACTGATTCACAGACCGCCTGGCTGCAAATGATCCGCGACCACATCAGCACCTCGTTCCACCTGGACCGCGAAGACCTCGACCTCTCCCCCTTCGACCGCGAAGGCGGCCTCGGCAAAATGCACCAACTCTTCGGCCCGCGCACCAACCCGCTGATCGCCGAACTCAATGAGGCGTTGGTGGCTTGATGTCGCTCCCAACTGGCTGGACCCATGCGTCGCTTTCCAGCCTCGGCGACTGGACCGGCGGCGGAACGCCGAGCACCACCAATCCAGACTTCTGGAACGGTGGCACCATTCCTTGGGTCTCCCCCAAGGATATGAAACAGCGGCTAATCGGCAGCACCATAGATTCCATCACTGAAGCGGCAGTGCGCTCTTCGGCAACCAGTTTGATCGCCGATCGTTCCGTGATGCTGGTAACTCGCTCCGGGATCCTTCGGCATTCCCTTCCCGTGGCGATCAACACGAAGCCTGTTGCGCTCAATCAGGACATGAAGGCACTTACGCCGCTTGAAGCGCTGGATTCCGACTACCTTTATTTTGCTTTTCGCC
>JAYUXS010000161.1:0-4631 GCA_043752845.1 Lysobacterales bacterium
AGCGATGACGTCTATCGCGCCTCGGGACTTCTTGAGCTCGCCGAAACCGACCCGGCTGCCGCAACAAGGGTTGCGGAAGACTTGATCCGTAGGACGAAGTCTGGCGAAGCGCTGGAAATGGCTTTCGATTTTTTTCATTCCTCCGACGGCAAAGTCAGTATCGGTATCGGCGAGAAGTACTTCACCGGTAGTGATGCACAAGTGTCGTTGCGATCCGCGCAAAAAATCGCCGTTCAGATGCTTTCCTGTGAGTGGAGCGGTCGCTGCGGCCCTGATTCGCTTCAAGCTTGGCGAGCATGCTCTGACCCTGGCCTTTGTGCGCCAGGAGTGTCCATGACGCTGATTTGGCAACGTACGCTCAGCCCGCAAATCTATGAAGGTGCTCAACAGATCGCCAACGAGCTACGGCTAGTCCGCCGTCAGTGAACCTTGACCCATGACTTGGCATTTGGCGAATTGAATCTCGCCAACGCCATTTGGTTCCTCATTTCCCGACCACGATGATTTCCACGCGACGGTTCCTGGCCTTGCCTTCGGCGCTGCTGTTCGCGGCCACCGGGACGGTTTCACCGCGGCCAAGCGCGGCCATGCGTGAGGCATCGACGCCACGGGCGCGCAGCGCTGCCATCACCGCCTCCGCGCGTTGCTGCGACAACACCTGATTGGCGTTGTCGCTGCCGCTGGCGTCGGTGTGGCCTTCGATGCGGATGTTGCGGCTGGTATCGCGATTGACGAACTCGATGACCGTGTCGAGATTGGCGATGGCATCGGCGAGTAATTGTGAACGGCCCGGCGCGAACACCGAGTCGCCGAGCGTGATCACGCTGCCGCGTGACTCTTCGCGTGCGGTCAGCGATTGCATCTGCAGGCGCAGGCTGTCGGCTGCAGCGACCGCCAGTTCGGCTTCGCGGCGGGCCAGATCGGCTTCGGCGGATTGCGCCTGCGCAACACGTCGCGACTGATCGGCTTCGGCGCGCGCTGCATCGGCGAGCGCTGCACTCTCGGCACTTTCGGCGCGTGCGGCTTCCGCGTCGCTGCGCGAACGGTCGGCTTCCTCGGCGCGTGCCAGCGATTGCAGGCGCAGTTTCTCCGCTTCCAGACGCGATAACTCGGCGTCGCGCCGGCTCGCTTCCAGCAAGATCTGGTCGCGCTCGCGCTGCAGATGCACGAGACGCCGTTCTTCCATCACCGCGTTGGCCGAGGCGATCGCGCCATCGAGACGCCGCTCGGCGAGATACGACAGGTGCACGCGGTCATCGCCGCGCAATCCCGGCGCCTGCATCTGCGCCAGGATCGAGCGCACCCGCGCCGCTTCAGCCGGTGCCAGCGTGCCGATTTCGACGTCGCTTTCGAAGGCGCGCAGTTCCTGATCGATGCGCTCGAACTCGAGATCGCGTTTGGGCGTGCTGCTGCACGCCGTCAGCACCAGGATCGCCAGTGCTGCGAGGGCGAGCAGGCCGCGCGTCACGCGCCTTCTCCGAGCAGTTCGGCACGCAATTTTGCATTCTCGCGTTGCTGTGTTTCCACTTGCGCCCGCAGCTTCGCGACCCGCGCCCGCGCCATCGCCAATTCGGCATCAGCCTCGGCCTGTGCTGCAAAGCGGGCGGCGCGTTTCTCGTCGCCAGCGGCGAGTGCGGCCCGCGCCTGCGCTACACCGTCCTGCGCAAAACGCAGTTCCACCGGCGCATGCACTTCGGCTTCCGCCGCGAGTGCGCCTTGCACCAGGGACGCCGAACGCTCGACGCCGCCGCCGCCGGCAATCGGCGCGCTCGCACACCCGGTCAACGCCAGGACTGCAAGAACTGGAAGATGGATTTTCAAACGCGAAAATGTCATAAGTCGCACACATGCTGGTTGCCGAGTATTGTGGAAAGCACAGACGCGGTTTGCAACGGCAATACAACGGCAATCGGACGACACCGGCGAGGCGCTCATGGACATTGGCTACTTCCTGAAATTGATGGCGGAAAAAGGTGCGTCGGACATGTTCCTGACCACCGGCGCTCCGGTGAACATCAAGGTCGAGGGCAAACTCTACCCGCTCGGCAATACTGGCCTGCCGGCCGGCATGGTCAAGAAAATTGCCTATTCGCTGATGGACGAGGGTCAAGTCCCCGCGTTTGAGCGCGACCTTGAACTGAATATCGCCATCGCCGTCAAGGAAGCTGGGCGCTTCCGCGTCAACGTGTTCAAGCAGCGCGGCGAAGTCGGCATGGTCATTCGTGCCATCAAGAGTGACATTCCAAGCGTCGACACGCTGAAACTGCCGCAGGTGCTGAAAGACCTGATCACCGAACCTCGCGGCCTGATCCTGGTGGTCGGTGCAACCGGCTCCGGCAAATCCACGTCGCTTGCGGCGATGATCGACTATCGCAACTCGACCTCGAGCGGCCACATCCTCACCATCGAGGATCCGATCGAATTCCTGCACAAGCACAAGAAGTCGATCGTCAACCAGCGCGAAGTCGGGCTTGATACGAAGAGTTATCACGAGGCACTCAAGAATGCGATGCGCGAGGCGCCGGACGTGATCCTGATCGGCGAAATCCGCGATCAGGAGACGATGGAAGCGGCGATTGCCTTCTCGGAAACCGGGCATCTGTGCCTGGCGACGCTGCACTCGAACAACGCCGACCAGACCATCGAACGCATCCTGAACTTCTTCCCGGAGTCGGCGCACAAGAACATCCTGATGAATCTCTCGCTCAATCTGAAGGCCGTGGTATCGCAACGACTGGTGCTCGGCAAGGACGGCAAGCGCATTCCGGCCGTCGAAGTGCTGATCAACACGCCGGTCATCCGCGACATGATGCGCCGCCAGCAAATTCACGAGATCAAGGAAGCGATGGATCGCTCGCTCGAAGACGGCATGCAGACATTCGATCAGGCGCTGTTCCGTCTGTACAAGGACGGCAAGGTGGAACTTGAAGAAGTGCTCAACAAGGCCGACTCACGCGACGGTCTGGCACTCAAGATCCGGCTCGCCGAAGGTGGCGGCAGCGCCGACCACGATCCCTACGATCCGAATGCGTTCTGATCACCCGCTTTGGCGCGCCCCCATTCGCGGTTGATAACCGCTTCTACAGTTGCGGGGCGTCGGCCTGTTTTTCCGGCCGCGCCAGATCGAACGCCGGCATCGTCAGGCAGTGGGCGTTGATGCGGCGGATCGTCGGATAAGGCGTCAGATCGACATCGAAGCGCTGCGCGTTGTAGACCTGCGGAATCAGGCAACAATCGGCGATCGAGGCGAGATCGCCCTCGCAGAAGTCGCCGGTGGACGGATTGTCGGCGAGCAGGGCTTCGAACGCTGCGAAGCCGCGCGCAATCCACGTTCGGACCCAGCGCTCACGCTCGATCTGCGGCATATTGTCTTCGGTTTCCAGATACTTCAGTACGCTCAGTCCGTTCAGCGGTGAAATGTCGGTGGCGATCAAATGCGCGAGGCCGCGTGCACGTGCGCGTTCACGCGCCGTCGTCGGCAGCAGGTGATGGCCGTCGTACATCTCGTCGAGGTATTCGATGATCGCGACCGACTGGCGCACGATGCGCCCGCCGTCGATCAGCACCGGCACCTGATCCTGCGGATTCAGGTGATGGAAGTCGTCCAGATGCTGCTCACCGCCGTCCTTGACCAGGTTCACCGGCACGACGTCGTATTTGAGCCCTTTCAGGTTCAGTGCAATGCGCACCCGATATGACGCACTGGAGCGCCAATAACTGTGAAGCCGGATCGTATTGTCCACCTGCGCGTCCCCTGCCTGTACCGGCCCCGAATCTAACTCAGCGCGACAACCTCAACAACTGCAACAACGCGCAACTTGCGGCGATCGTCAACGGACAAGCGGCGCCATCTGCTGTTCGATCGCGCCGAAGATGCTGTGCCCGGCGTGGTCGAACATTTCAATGCGAACCACGTCGCCGTAACTCATGAACGGCGTGCTCGGCTTGCCGTCGCGCAGTGTTTCCACAGTGCGCTGTTCGGCGAAGCAGGACGCGCCCAGGTTGGTGTCCTCGTTCGCGACCGTGCCCGAGCCAACGATTGTGCCAGCCGACAAGGGCCGGGTTTTCGCGGCATGCGCGATCAGTTGCGCGAAGTTGAACTGCATGTCCACCCCCGCTTCCGGTGCGCCGAACCAGCGCCCATTGACGTGCGTCACCAGTGGCCGATGCAGCTTGCTGTCGACCCAGGCTTCGCCCAACTCATCGGGCGTCACGAACACCGGACTCAATCCCGAACGCGGCTTCGAATGCAGAAATCCGAACCCCTTGGCGAGTTCGTCCGGGATCAGGTTGCGCAGGCTGACATCGTTGATCAGCCCGATCAGCTGGATATGCTGCGCCGCCTGTTCGGCACTGACTGCCATCGGCACGTCGTCGGTGATCACGATCACTTCGGCCTCGAGATCGATGCCGTAGCTCTCGCTCGGCACGATCACCGCATCGCGCGGCCCGAGGAATCCGGCGCTGGTCGCCTGATACATCAGCGGATCGGTGTAGAACGACGCAGGAATTTCGGCCCCGCGCGCCTTGCGCACGCGCGCGACATGCGGCAGATAGGCGCTGCCGTCGACGAATTCATAGGCGCGCGGCAACGGTGCCGCCAAGGCCTGCATGTCCAGCGCGAATGCGCC
>JAYUXS010000162.1:0-1877 GCA_043752845.1 Lysobacterales bacterium
GCCCTGCACCTCGCGTTCGCGCTGGTTGCTACATTGTCGTTGCACGAGTTGTACAAGGATTGGTACGACCACAAGTCCGACGTTCTCGATCGACGTGACTACACCCATGCGACTGGTCGCATGCGCATCGGACTGCTCGCACCGCTGGTGAAACCGGAACATTTTGAACGCCTCGGCTTGCGCGGCGAACTCGTCAAGCAGGCGAAACCACCGTCCACCGATCCGCGAAATCGCGAAGCACAGATCTGGTCGGAAACCGGGTTGTACCGGCTGATCGAGAAGAACAGTTCGGCACCCGATGCGAGCGCGCGCAAAATCGCGATGTATGCGTTTCGCGACGATCCTCTCGGCTTGGTGCGCATTGGTCTCGCCAATCTCGCCGACTATTTTGACCCCGCCATCGCGGGCACACGCATGCAGGACGATCTGGGTGTAAGGCCGCCAAATGACGGACTGATCAAGATTCTGGACGAACGCTACGGCCACGATGCCCGCGGCGTGGCGACGCGCGCAACGCCGATTTTTTCATACTATGCGAATAGCAGTGCGTGGTGGATTACGGTGCTGTTTGCGCTGCCGTTTTTAGCCGCCGCAATCTGGTGGCACCGGCGCCGCGACGATCCGGCAGTGGCCGGCTTGCTGGCTTTGCTCGCCATCGGCATGTTCAGCTCGCAGGTGCTGTTTTCGCACATCGTGTCGTTCCGCTACCTGCATCCGGTTTCAGTGATCGTTGTCCTGATCTGCGCCTATGGCTTGGCACCGCGCACGCCAGCGAGTCGCTGATCGGCCTGGGCCAGATACGCGAGCATCTTCAATTCACGACGTCCGCGCGTCACGGTGTCGAGAATCAGACCCGATGCCATGGCAAGCAGCGCAACGATCATCATCGCCGAACTCAGGATCGCAGTCGGAAAACGCGGCACCAGACCGGTTTCGAGATAAGTCATCAACACCGGTGCAGCGAGTGCAAACGCTACAGTGGCCGTGCCAATGCCAATCGAACCGAAGAACGCGAGCGGCCGCTCGGACGCAAACAACCGCAGCATCGTCTTGAGGATGCGGAAACCGTCCTTGTAGGTAGAAAGCTTGCTCACTGAACCATCTGGTCGGTCGTAGTAGCGCGTGCTCACTTCGCTGATCGGCGCTTTCAATTCAAGCGCATGCACGGTGAGCTCGGACTCGATCTCGAAGCCTGCGGATAGAATCGGAAACGACTTGACGAAGCGCCGCGAAAAGCCGCGATAGCCAGACAGGATGTCATTGCAGGCACGACCAAACAGCCAGGACAGAAAACCTGTGAGCATGCGATTGCCGAGCACGTGGCCAGCACGATAGGCCTGCGTATTTTGCGCCACTCGCAACCCGACGACCATGTCCGCCCCATCGGCCACTGCTTCGATCAGCTTCGGCGCCGCTTCGGCGTCATAGGTCGCGTCGCCGTCGACCATCACGTAGACCTCGGCGTCGATGTCGGCAAACTGGCGCCGTACGACATTGCCTTTTCCCTGTAGCGACACATGCCGCACGATTGCACCGGCAGCGCGCGCGATGTCCGCGGTGTTGTCCCTGGAGTTGTTGTCGAAGACATAGACACGACAGCCCGGCAGACTGGCAGTGAAGTCGGCAACCACCTTCGCGATCGTGACGGCTTCGTTGTAGCAGGGGACAAGCACGGCAACATGCCTATAGTCGAATGTTGCCAACGCAGTGGCTGATGACATGAATGGATTCCCGAAAGTTGAGGTGAATTCGGACTAGCCGCGATCCGTGGTGACAAGTACCAAACCGGCGAGGACCAACAACGTGCCTGCGCCGGCACGCCAGCTGATGCGCTCACCGAAAATCAGCACGGCACCGGCGACAACCAGCACGAAGGT
>JAYUXS010000163.1:0-4627 GCA_043752845.1 Lysobacterales bacterium
CTTCGAGGTAGTACTCGATACTCGCGACCGCGTCGGCCAGACGATCCATCTGATCGGCGGTCGGCACGCGCTTGCGACGCAGCACTTCGACATCGATGAGGAAATCCGCGAAGTGTTCCTGGAGGAAGTGCAGGAAGAGGTCGAGAACCTCAATCGCAATCTGCCTGATTGGACGCGCAATACCGCCGACTTCGAAAAACTGAAGCCGATCCGTCGTTCATTCCACACCATGAAGGGCAGTGGACGCCTGGTCGGTGCGATGGCGCTTGGCGAATTCAGCTGGAAAGTCGAGAACATGCTCAATCGCGTGCTCGACAAGAGCATCGCGATCACCCCCGCCGCCATCGACTTGATGGAAAAGGCCGTCGGCGCATTGCCGGCGCTGCTCGGCGCGCTGCGTGGCGAACCGGTACGTGGCGTTGACGTACAAGCAATCATGGATGTCGCTGAGAGGGTTTCGGCCGGTGAAGACGCCTGGGTGTTGCCGCCGGAACCGATCAAGCGCATCGAAACCGTGCGTGTTCAGGTCAAACGCATCAAGCCGAAGCCAGTGATTGTCGCGCCGGCGCCGTCCTCAATCGTGGACGCGCCGATTGAGTTGACCGAATCCTTCGACATCCACACCGAGTTCACCCCGGACGCGGAACCGGCGCCCGAAGTCGTCATGGGCCCTGCACCCGAGGTGTTCGTCGAACCGGCGTTGCCGAGCGTCGATCCGATGATGCTCGAGATTCTGCGCAGCGAAGTGGCGACGCATCTTGGTGTCGTTCGTGCCTACTTGTCCGAATGCCGCGCTGCTGGCGCTGGACGACCGATTACCGAAGCGCAATTGCGCTCCGTGCACACGATGCATGGTGCGATCGCGATGGTCGATCTACCCGCCATCGGGCCGCTGTTGGCGCCACTTGAGGGCTACTTCAAACGCCTGCGCGGCGCCAGCGAAACGCCGAGCATGGGCGGTGTCGATGCGATCGAAGAGACAGCCAACGCCATCGAGATCGTGATCGCCGGGGCCGATGCGCCTGGTTTTGTGTCACCAGACACTTCCGATCTGGTCGAGCTGTTGTTGCGGCTGCGCAACGGTTTGCCGGAGCCCGACAGCGTACTTGGCGTGTTCAATGTCTCGGTCGAAGACGACGAGCCGGAAGACGCGCCGCAGGCGGAAGTGAACAGCGATTTCGCTGCTGAAATCGCCGCACTGGAAATGCCGGTGGCCGAGGCGTGGATACCAGAACCCGTCGACTCGCAGGCAGCGCCAGCGAAGGCCGACAAAATTTGGACTTGGGACGTGTCGCCAGAAGCGCCGGTTACCGAAATCACGCTCGACGAGACCGTCTTCGCCGCCAGCGAACCGTCGCCCGGTCTTGATTCTGAATTCGAGGAAATTACCCAGGACGCGCTGCCGACGCTTGCCGACGAAATGCCGCTGCTCGAAGTCGAAGACGCTGATCTCGCGCATTATGACCTGGTCCCCGATGCGCTCGATCTTGCTGCGCTTGCGCCAGTCGCCGACGTGCGCGCCGAGCCGTATTCGGTCGACACGAGTTTCGCGGCACTGGACGATTGGTCGATCGAGCAGGCTTTCGTCGACGCTGGAAACGAGTCGGACGCTGAGTTTGACGCTTCGCCGAGCGCGCGCGCGACCGAGCCCGAAGTGGCGTCCACGCAAGCCATCAATGACGTCATTGAAGACGCGCCAATTGAAGCCGCGCCGGTCGGCGCGTTTGCGGCATCCGAAGCGCCGCTCGCGGCGACGCCTGCATCGGCACAGCCTGGCGTGCAACATGAAGTGATGTATGCACCGGTCGAGCCAGATACCAATCCCGACGGCGAGTTGGTGCTGCCGGATCTGGACGAAGATCTGCTGGAAATTTTCGTGCAGGAAGGCGGCGACATTCTCGACGCCGCCGACACGATGATGGCGCGACTGCGCGAGCAGCCGCAGGAACGCGAAATCGTCAGTGGCCTTCAGCGTGAGCTGCACACCTTGAAGGGCGGTGCGCGCATGGCCGGGCTGGCACCGATTGGCGATCTCAGCCATGCGATGGAAGCATTGCTTGAACTCGTCGCGGAAGGCCGTCGCGCGATGGATCGCGTATCACTCGAATCACTTGAACGCGGCTTCGATCGTTTGCATCAACTGGTGCAACGCGTCGCCAAACGCCAAGCCATCGGTATTCCAGTAAACGCGGTCGCCCGTTTCGATGCCCTGGTGGCCGGCGAAGAGATCCCGACCGTCGGTGGTGGTGTATCTGAAGCGCCTGAAGTGACGGAAGTCGCTGTACCGAAGCTCCGCGAAGAGGCGGTAGCCCCGGTCGAAGTCGCGCCTGATGAAGCGGCCGCTGCAGCCAGTGTTGCGGCAGCGCCGCGCGCGATGCGTGAACTGGTTGAGGAAGTCGAGGAAACCGGGCGCGTCGCGCAGGAAATGATCCGCGTGCGCTCGGACTTGCTCGACAACCTGGTGAACTACGCAGGTGAGGTATCGATCTACCGTTCGCGTCTCGAACAGCAGATGGGCACGTTCCGCTTCAACTTGCAGGAACTGGACCAGACCGTGACCCGTTTGCGCGAGCAGCTGCGCAAGCTGGAAATCGAAACCGAAGCGCAGATCATCGCGCGCTATCAGCGCGAGCATGAAACCGCGGACGCCGAATTCGATCCGCTTGAACTCGATCGATTCTCGACCTTGCAACAGCTGTCACGCGCGTTGGCCGAGTCGGTATCCGACTTGGCCGCCTTGCAAAGCGCACTTGACGACCTGACGCGACAGGCGGAAACGCTGTTGCTGCAGCAGTCGCGCGTCAGTTCTGACCTTCAGGAAGGGCTGATGCGCACGCGCATGGTGCCGTTCGACTCGGTGGTTCCGCGACTGCGTCGACTGATGCGACAGACCTCGGGCGAACTCGGCAAACGTGCGCAACTGCGCGTTGAAGGTGCCCAGGGCGAAATGGATCGCAACGTGCTCGACCGCATGACCGCGCCGCTGGAACACATGTTGCGCAACTCGCTCGCCCATGGCATCGAGTTGCCGTCCGAGCGTTCCGGTCAGGGCAAGAACGAGGAGGGCACCGTCAACATCGCAATTTCGCGTGAAGCGACGGAAGTCGTGATTCGTGTGTCCGACGATGGCAAGGGCATGGACCGCGATGCGATCAAGCGCAAGGCGATCGAGCGCGGGCTGATGAAGCCGGACGCACAATTGTCCGATCGCGACCTGTTCGGATTCATCCTCGAGACCGGTTTTTCCACGGCGGAAACGGTCAGCAAGATCGCCGGTCGCGGCGTCGGCATGGACGTGGTCCACTCCGAAATCAAGCAGCTCGGCGGATCGCTTTCGATCGACTCGGCGCGCGGCAAAGGCTCTCAGTTCACGGTGCGCCTGCCGTTCACGCTCGCGGTCACCCAGGCCATTTTGATCCGTCTCGCCGACAATCTGTTTGCGGTACCGATGTCATCGGTGCAGGGCGTGGTCCGTATCCGTCGCGAAGACCTTGAAGCGCGCATGCGCACCGCGCACCCGACCTACAGTTATGGCGGCGACGACTACCTGATCTACGAAATGTCCGAGTTGCTCGGCACCCAGGCGCATCGTATGGCGGACGAAGCGCAACTGCCCTTGCTGATGATCCGTTCCGGCGATCAGCGCGCGGCCGTGCGTGTTGACTCGGTGCTCGGCAGCCGTGAAGTCGTCGTCAAATCGGTGGGTCCGCAGATCAGTTCGGTGCCCGGCATTTTCGGCGCGACGATCATGGGCGACGGTTCGGTGGTGATGATCCTCGACACCGCACCGCTGGTGCGCAAAGTCGCGGCGCTGCGCCAGACCGTGCTCGACGAGCAGGGCCTCGAAGTGCCCTACGTGCCGATCCAGATTCCGGTCGAGATCGTGCGTCGCCAGCCGCTCATCATGGTCGTCGACGACTCGATCACGATGCGCAAGGTCACAAGCCGCGTGCTCGAGCGCAACGACATGGAAGTGACGACCGCGAAAGACGGCCTCGATGCCGTCGAGAAGATCCAGGATCGGGTCCCGGACCTGGTGCTGCTCGACATCGAAATGCCGCGCATGGACGGCTACGAATTTGCGACCTACATGCGCAACGATCCGCGACTGAAGGCAGTGCCGATCATCATGATTACCTCGCGTACCGGTGAAAAGCATCGCCAACGCGCCATGGAAATCGGCGTTGACCGTTACCTCGGCAAGCCCTACCAGGAAGCCGACCTGCTACGTAACGTCGAAGAGATTCTGAGGTTGAGCCGTGCCATCCACTGAGACCCGCGCAGAAGTTTCGGTCGCCCTGGTCTATCAGGCCCAGGCGGTTCAGGCGTACTTGAGCGACGCTTTGCGCGATCTCGGCGCCAACGTCGTTTACGAAACCCGGACCCGGGATTTCGAGCGCGCAGTACTGGATCGTTCCGGCGCACGCGTGGTGATCGTCAATTTCGATCCCGACAGCGACGAACAGATCGATGCCATCGACGAACTGCTCGTCGATGATCAATTGAAAGTGGTGTTCAACGATGGCGAGGCGACCAGCAAGCTCTCGGGCTACGACCTCGCGCGCTGGGCACGGCATCTCGCGTCGAAGATCGTCGGCGACGTGGAGTTGTTGCCGCCACGACCGGA
>JAYUXS010000164.1:0-1874 GCA_043752845.1 Lysobacterales bacterium
CCCGACTGGCGCGGTGTTCAACGCGGCCGATCTGGATGCGCTGGCCGAAATCGCGCGCCGCCATGATCTGATCGTGATCTCCGATGAAGTCTACGAACACATCGTGTTCGATGACGCGATCCACCAGTCGGTGCTGCGCCATCCGGAGCTGGCCGAGCGCAGTTTCGTGATATCGAGTTTTGGCAAGACCTATCACTGCACCGGTTGGAAGGTCGGGTATTGCATCGCGCCGGCCGGCATGTCCGCGGAATTCCGCAAGGTGCACCAATACGTGACCTTCTGCAGCTTCAGTCCGGCGCAATGGGCGCTCGCCGAAGTGATCGAAAAAATGCCGCAGCACTATCTTGAACTGCCGGCCTTCTATCAGCAAAAACGCGATCGCTTCCGCAGCTTGCTCGCCAACACGGGCTTCCAACTGCTGCCGGTGGGCGGTGCCTATTTTCAGGTCGTCGATTATTCGGCGATCAGCGATCGCGACGACATGAGTTTCTGCGAATGGCTGGCGCGCGATGTCGGCGTCGCCGCGATTCCGCTCTCTGCGTTCTACGAAACGCCGCCTGAAACCCGCTTGATCCGTTTCTGTTTCGCCAAGACCGATGCCACGCTCGAAGCCGCTGCAGCGCGCTTGAACGCCATCCGGAATCCATGACATGACCGCGAGCCCAACAGATTTGCGCGTCTCGTTGGTCCAGGCCGCCACACACTGGCATGACGCAAAAGCGAACCGCGTGATGTATGGCGATCTGGTGCGCCCACTAGTCGGACAGACCGATCTCGTGGTGTTGCCGGAGACCTACACCAGCGGTTTCACCAACGACACGTTCGCCAATGCCGAAACCATGGACGGTGTGACCCTGCGCTGGATGGGCGCACTGGCATCGGAAGTCGGCGCCGCCGTGACGGGTTCGGTGGTGATCCGTGATGGCGAGCGCTTCGTCAATCGTTTGATCTGGATGCGGCCGGACGAAACCTTCGAGGTCTACGACAAACGTCATCTGTTCCGCATGGGCAACGAACATGAGCGTTACGCCGGTGGCAACTCGCGTCTCGTCGTCGATCTGAACGGCTGGCGTGTGTGTCCGATGGTCTGCTATGACTTGCGTTTTCCGGTGTTCATGCGCAATCAAATGCGTACCGATCTCGGGCGCATGGACTACGACCTGTTGCTGTTTGTCGCAAACTGGCCGGCGCCGCGACGTGGCCCGTGGCGCACCTTGCTGCGCGCGCGCGCGATCGAGAATCTGAGCTATTGCGTCGGCGTCAATCGTGTCGGTGTCGACGGCAATCAGCTCGCCTATGCCGGTGACAGTGCCGCCATCGATTTTTTCGGCGAGCCGCTGGTGCAGCTCGACGACCAGCCGCGCGTCGTCACCACGTCGCTTTCCGCCAGCGCACTGCAGGTGCATCGCGAGCGTTTTCCGGCCTGGCGCGATGCCGACGCATTCACGCTGAATCCGTGATCGCGGAATTCTTGATCGAGGCGTTCCTGATCCAGAATTCACGCAACGCGGCGTGGACCCGCGCTGGCGCCTCGACCTGCGGGTAGTGGCCGATGTCTTCGAGCGAAACCACGTCCGCTGCGGGCACCAGTTCTCGGTAACGCTCGGCGAGGTGTCGGCCCGACACTGGATCGAGTGCGCCATTGATCAGGCGTTTCGGCACCGGTGCTTCGATCAACGCCTGCACCCAGCGTTCGCGCTGGGTGTGTCGCTCGGGGACGTAGCGCATCAACCGATGGGCGATGCGCTGGCCGTCGTTCTCTGCAATCAATTGCCAGAACGCGGCAAGTTCTTCGGCATCGGGTTGCGTGCCGGGTGCAAACACTGCACTGAAACTGCGCGCGAAACTTCGCTCGGTCATCAGCCGTGACAACA
>JAYUXS010000165.1:0-1873 GCA_043752845.1 Lysobacterales bacterium
CGCAGAAGATATGATGGTGGTCGACTGCCTGCTGCCTGGCGCTGTGCGCAAGCTCGGTCGTGTCAGCACCTACATGAGCGCGCGTCGGCCGATTCGTACGACGCAGTCGGATTGCGAGATCCGCGGTGGCGAATATGTCGCCTACGATCGCGCCAACTACGAGACCGCGTTGAAAGTATGGATGGGGCAGGCCGAATCCGGCGACGCCGAGGCGCAGAACTACGTTGGCGAAATCTACGACAAGGGTCTCGGCACCGCGCCGGATCCGGCCAAGGCGGCCATTTGGTACGAAAAAGCCTCGGCGCAGGGACTGAAACGCGCGAAGACCAATCTCGGTTACCTGTACGAGCAGGGGTTGGGTGTGACGCGCGACATGACGCGCGCCCTGAATCTCTACCGTGAAGCCTCGGGCATGAGTGGCGACGACCTGATTTACGCATCGACCATGACCGCCGCCGTCAGCGCCAGGGAAAGCGAAATCTCGGCCTTGCGCAGCGATATTGAAAAACAGCGTGCGGCGGCCGAAGCACTGCGCGTCGAGAACGAAAAGCTGAAAGGTGAACTGGGCAACCGCAAGCGTGCGATGGAAAGCGCACAAAGCGAATTGCAGAAGGCGCGGCAGGACCTCGCCGCCAAGCAGACCCAGCTCGGTGCTTCCACGCCGGACATGCTCGCCCTGAACGACCGCCTCGCGCGCGAGCAGGAACGCCTTGAGCTGGAGCGCGCGAAACTCGAACAGGATCAACAGCGCTTCGTGGCACAGTCGCAAGCGGATCGGTCGCGCCTTGCCGAGTTGCGCAGTCAGGAGTCGGCGCTGGACGCCACCGTCAAACGTGGTGGTGCCGAGGCAAGCGCGGCCACGGGCGAACTCAAGCGCATACGCGCAGCGGCATCCGAATTGGCACTCGAGCTGGACGCAGCGCTCGGTCGCCTGAGTACGCTCGAGTCCGAGTTGAAACTGAAAGACGGGCAAGTGCAGCAAGAACTCGATAAGTTCGACGCGGAACGAAAGCTGATGCAGGCGGCAGTCGCGGCGTCGAAGGAAGACCGCGAACTACTGCTGTTGCTGGAGCAGCAACTGGCCTCGAAACAACGTGAGGTCGTGCGTCAAAGAGTGCAGATTTCGGTGCTCGAAGATCGCGTCGTCGGCGGTGGCGGCGGATCATCCGCATCGGCTGTCACCCTTGCGGGCAGCGGGCCACTGGTGGAAATCCTTGAACCGGCGCTCACCGTCACGCGTGGTCGCAATGCGGCTTTGGCCACGCGCGGCAAACACACCGAAGTCGTTGGCAAGGTGATCGCACGTGGTGGTGTGGATTCGGTAAAGGTCAACGGCGCGGTGGTGAAGGTTGCCGCTGACGGCATGTTCCGCGCGCAGTTGCCGGTCGATGCGGATGGCACCAATGTTTCCGTCACTGCGGTCGATCGCTCGGGTTCGCGCAGTGGCGTCGAATTCCTGTTGCTGCCGCCCAGTAATTTTGTCGCCGCGAGCGCGAACAACCTGCAGCGTAGTGCGCCTGCGGGCGTCAAGCTCGGCGCGTTTCATGCGGTGGTGATTGGCAACAATCAGTATGCGGACTATCCCGGCCTCGCCAGTGCTGCCAATGATGCCGACAAGATCGCAGCGGTGCTCTCCGGGCGCTATGGCTTCAAGACCTCGCTGCTGAAAAACGCCAATCGCTTCGAGATCCTGTCGGCCTTGAATGCGAAACGCGAAGCGCTTGGGCCGGACGACAATCTGCTGGTCTATTTTGCCGGTCACGGCGAAATCGACGCCGCCAGCAAGCAGGGCTACTGGATTCCGGCCGACGGCCGACAGGCCACGCCGAACACGTGGCTGTCCAATCGCGCCATCAGCGATATTTTGAATACG
>JAYUXS010000166.1:0-1872 GCA_043752845.1 Lysobacterales bacterium
CGAGCGATTGCAGCGCGCTGACGTTCGCCGCCGGACAATTCGCCAGGTTTGTGCGCGACGCGCGGCGTGAGCCCAACACGGTCGAGAATTTTCAGCGCCGCATCGCGCGCGTCGGCCACCGACAGACCGCGAATCAACAGCGGCATCGCGACGTTTTCCAGCGCCGTGAACTCCGGCAATAGATGATGGAACTGGTACACGAAACCGAGCGCCTCGTTGCGCAGTCGACCGCGCGCGGTGTCGCTCAGCGCCGACATACGCTGCCCGGCGACATGGATCTCGCCACGATCGGGGATGTCGAGGCCGCCGAGCAGATGCAGCAGCGTGCTCTTGCCGGCGCCGGACGCACCCATGATCGCGATCGACTCACCGGCGCGCACATCCAGGTGGATGTCCGAGAACACCGGTGTTTCGGTACGCATCTCGCGATAGGTCTTGGCCACGCCTTCGGCACGCAGCACGATGTCGACAGCGGGGTCTTGCGCTGGGCTGTTTGGAGAATGCGTATTCATTCGTAGCGCAATGCCTCGACCGGATGCGTGCGGGCGGCGCGCCAGGCCGGATACAGTGTGGCGATCAGACACATGACCATGGCCAATCCGACAATCGTTGAAACGTCTTCAAAGCGAAGATCGGATGGCAGTGCGCTGATGTAGTAGATGTCCGCCGGCATCAGCTCGAAGCCGAATACCGATTCGAGCGCGCGCATGACGCGGGTGACATTTTCGGCCAACAACACGCCACCGAGCGTGCCAAGCGCGATCCCGATCAAGCCGATCAAGGTGCCCTGCACCACGAATACGCCCATCACCGAACGCGGGCTCAGGCCGAGCGTTCGCAGAATGGCGATATCGCTTTGCTTGTCAGTGACCAGCATGACCAGCGAGGACACCAGATTGAACGCGGCGACCGCCACGATCAGGGACAGGATGATGAACATCACCGATTTCTCGGTCTGGATGGCGCGGAAGAAATTCGCATGCTCGCGCGTCCAGTCGCTGACGCGATAGAAACCGCCGAGTCGATCCGCGAGCGATGCTGCGACTTTCTTCGACTGGAACATGTCGTCCAGCTTCAGACGGACGCCGGTGACCTTGTCACTCATGCGGAACAATTTGCCGGCGTCGGCGACATGGATGATGGCCATGCCACGGTCGTATTCCTGCATGCCGGCTTCGAAGATGCCGACGACCTTGAAGCGGCGCATCTGCGGCAACACGCCCGCTGGCGTCGCGCGCACCTGCGGCGCGTAGACGAGCACATTGCCACCGAGTTCGGCACCGGCCCACAACGCCAGTTCGCGCCCCAGAACGATGCCGTATTCGCCGGGTTTCAATGCCTCCCACGAGCCTTCGACGACGCGATCGGCAATCTCCGACACCTCGCGTTCGAGCACCGGATCGACACCGCGCAGAATCGCACCGCTGACGCGCCCACCCTGCAACATCGCCTCGCGTTCGATGTAAGGCGCGGCACCGATCACATGCGGCGTGGTCTTGGCCGTTTTCAACGCCCCGGCCCAGTCCTCAAGCCCATCACCCACACCCGCGACCGTGGCATGCGACACCATGCCGAGAATACGCGCCCGCAACTCGCCCTCGAACCCGTTCATCACCGAAATGACCGTGATCAACGCAGTGACGCCCAGTGCGATGCCGAGCATCGACACCATCGAAATGAACGAAATGAAATGATTGCGGCGCTTCGCACGCGTGTAACGCAGGCCGATGAACAACTCTAGGGGTCGGAACATGTGTGGATTACTCGAACCCATCGGCGAACAACGCCGACAAATTGCACTGCACATTCGGTCCTTGGCACGGGTCGGAAATCTGCAAAGCAGCGAGCGGAAACTCCACAGCGTCACTCAGG
>JAYUXS010000167.1:0-1867 GCA_043752845.1 Lysobacterales bacterium
CGCATAGGCCTTGGCGATCTGCGCCGGAGACTCGCCGGTGTCTTCCTGCATGCGCATGACAAAAGTGGCGCCCATGCGGTTGACGATCGAGTTGGTAACCGCGGTCGCAATGATTTCGCGCTTCAGCCGGTGTCCCTGCATTTCCGTCGCATAACGGCTCTGCAAGGGCTTCGGAAAGTAGCGAACCAACTCGGTCGACAGGAACGGGTCTTCCGGTACATCGGAATCGAGCAACTGGTTGAACAGCACGATCTTCGCGTAAGACAGCAGCACCGACAGTTCCGGTCGCGTCAGACCGAGACCGCGCGATTTGCGCTCGGCGAATTCGGCATCGCTCGGCAGATATTCGAGCTGACGGTCGAGCAGGCCCTTCGATTCCAGCGTGCGGATGAAGTGCTGCTTGGAACCGAGGCGCGAAACGCTCATGCGTTCCATCACGCTGATCGCCTGGTTCTGCAGGTAGTTGTCACGCAACACCAGGACGCCAACTTCATCGGTCATTTCAGCAAGCAACACATTGCGCGCGTCGACTGTGAGCGCCCCGCGCGCGACAACTTCGTTCAACAGGATCTTGATGTTGACTTCGTGATCAGAGGTATCGACACCGGCCGAGTTGTCGATGAAGTCGGTATTGAGCAGCGCGCCATTCAATGCCGCCTCGATGCGACCTTTCTGGGTCATGCCGAGATTGCCGCCTTCGCCCACCATTTTCGCGCGCAGATCACGTCCATTGATGCGGATCGCGTTGTTCGCACGATCGCCGCAATCGGCATGGGTTTCGCTCGTGGCCTTGACATAGGTGCCGATGCCACCGTTCCACAACAGGTCGACCGGTGCCTTCAGGATCGCGGTCATCAGATCGTTCGGCGCCATCGCGCTGCCGTTGCCAGTGACGCCGTCGTCGGCGATGCCGAGCACGGCGCGAATTTCGGGTGAAACCGAGATGGTCTTCGCGGAACGCGGAAACACGCCGCCGCCGGCCGAGATCAGCGACTTGTCGTAATCGTCCCAGCTCGAACGCGGCACATTGAACATGCGCAGGCGTTCCTTGAATGAGATCGCTGCATCCGGATTGGGGTCGAGGAAAATATGGCGGTGATCGAAGGCCGCCAGCAAGCGGATATGTTCCGACAACAGCATGCCGTTGCCGAAAACGTCGCCGGACATGTCGCCGACACCGACCGCGGTGAAATCCTGGGTCTGCGAATCACGACCGAGGGCGCGGAAATGGCGCTTCACCGACTCCCAACCGCCCTTCGCGGTGATGCCCATGCCCTTGTGGTCGTAACCGACCGAACCACCCGAGGCGAAGGCGTCGCCGAGCCAGAAATCGTGCTCGGCCGAAATCGAATTGGCGATATCGGAAAATGTCGCCGTACCCTTGTCTGCGGCAACGACCAGGTACGGATCGTCCTGGTCATGGCGCACGACATTCTGCGGATGCACGAGTTTGTCGCCGACGAAGTTGTCGGTGATGTCCAGAAGCGCATTGATGAAGATGCGATAGCAAGCCACACCCTCGGCCAGTTGTGCGTCGCGGTCACCACCCACGGGCGGTCGCTTGACGAAGAAACCACCCTTCGCGCCGACCGGCACGATCACCGTGTTCTTGACCATCTGGGCCTTGACGAGACCGAGTACTTCAGTACGGAAATCTTCGCGTCGGTCCG
Source organism: Lysobacterales bacterium (assembly GCA_043752845.1). Lineage (GTDB taxonomy): Bacteria > Pseudomonadota > Gammaproteobacteria > Xanthomonadales > Ahniellaceae > JADKHK01. Next base: position 1,671 of record JAYUXS010000167.1, read on the forward strand.
ACCAGCGCAGACCACCGCGCGCAACCGGGCCAAAGCGCAGATGCACGCCTTCGACACGCGCCGAATAGACGAAAATTTCGCGATACGGGCGCGGTTTCGGCAAGTCCGGAATCTTCGCCGGATCGAACTTGAAGCACAGATAGTCGCGCGGCCTGTCGTGTTTGGTCTGGTAGTAATTGGTGCGCAGCGTGGCATGG
>JAYUXS010000168.1:0-4603 GCA_043752845.1 Lysobacterales bacterium
CGGTGCCGAGAAATCCAAAGGCAAGGGCAAGGGCAAGCACAAAGATTGACGCCCGCGGCGCGGACCTGACGTGGATTGGTGATTGGCCGGTCACGGTGCGGGTGGCACCATCGGTGTCTACCTTGGAGAGTTCGCGGCATGGTGAGTACTGGCGACAGTCGCGATCGGAACGAACCGGTGTCCGGACGATGGCTGCACGGCTATGCGGCAACGCTGCTCGCTGGGATGGTGGCCTTGTTCTGGCTGGCGTTCGTGCTGGCACCGGTCATGACCGGTGCCCCGGCGAATGCTTTTGCGTTTTCGCTGGTGCGCACCCTGCTGCTGGTCCTGGCTGCCGCGATGGTGCTGCAACACGCAGTATTTGCCCTGCGCCCCGGGCGACTGCGACGTTCCTGGTTATGCATCGGTGCGGCCATCGCCGCGATCGGTCTGGGTGAGGCCAATCGCGTCTGGATGACCTCGAATGAACTCGCGAACCCGATGTTCGGCCTGTCCGACGTGTTTTACCTGTCGTATTTCCCCTTGCTGCTGGTCGGCCTGGTGCAGTTGCCGCGCATTTTTCACGGCCGCATCGACCTGCTCAAGTTCCTGCTCGACTGCGCCACCTTCGCTATCGGCGGTGGCATGTTCGTCTGGCATTTCGGCATCCGCCCGGCCTTGCTTGCGAACGCACAGTCCGACGTTCTCGCTGCCACCGTCGCCGTCGCCTACCCGATCGGCGACCTGCTCACCCTGATCGGCATCGCGACCGTGCTGTTGCGATTGCCCTCGGGCGCGACGCGCACCACCTATGTGTTGCTGGGTGCGGCGTTGGCCGCAAGTCTGGCCGGTGACATCGGTTGGATCCTGATGCAGTTGCTGGCGACAACGTCAGTCAGCGTTTTCGCGGAAGTGATGTGGTTCACGCAGGCGTTCCTGTTTGTCGCGATGGCCGATGCCGCGCGGCGTCGGGCACCGGCGTTTCACGAGCCGCGCAACGACCGTGTCGGGCGCTTCGCGGCACTGCCGTACGTGGCCCTTTTTGCCGGATACAGCTTGATCGTGGCGGTCGCGATTTCCGCTGATGCCGCGCGCATCGAAGCCTTGCGCAGTCTGCTGTTGTGGGGTGCCTTGCTGACCGCGAGCGTGGTTGCACGGCAGGCCTTGGCCAGTCGCGAGAACGCAAGCCTGATCGCCGAACGCATGCGCCTGTCGGGCGAATCGCGATTGGCGAAACTGATCGAGAACGCGGCCGATGGCATCTTCGTACTCGACCGCGAATTCAACATCGTCTACGCCAGTCCATCGGCGCTGCGCCTGCTCGGCATCACCGGAAAACACATTGTCGGGAAACCGATCGTCAGCTTCTTGCCGGGCGACGACGCCGAATCGCTGCGCACACTGCTGGCCGGCATGGATCGCGAAACTGGCCGTCGTGGCGGCAAGTTGATGCTGCGCTTTGCCGCTACCGACACCGGCACGACCTGGACGGAAACCACGATCAGCGACGAGCGTCACGACCCCCATCTCGACGGTGTGGTGCTGAACGTGCGTGATGTTTCCGAGTCGCACCGGCTTGAGGAGCAGATGCAACATGAAGCGCTGCACGATGCGCTGACGCAGTTGCCGAATCGCGATCTGTTTCTGGATCGCGTCGCGCGCGCGGCCGAGCGCGCCAAACGGGCCGGGCAACGTGTCGCCGTCGCGGTGCTCGATCTCGATCAGTTCCGTCTGATCAACGACAGCCTCGGGCACAGCATGGGTGACGAGGTGATCGTGCTCGTCGCTGAGCGCCTGAAGAGCAGCTTGCGTAGTGGCGACACGCTGGCGCGGCTTGGTGCGGATGAGTTTGCAATGATGTTCGATGACGCCGGTGACCCGGCGGTGTTGAGTGCGCGCCTTGATCGCGTGCTGGGCAGCTTTTCCGGACCGTTTCGGCTTGGGCGCCAGAGTTTGCGTCTGACCGCCGGCATCGGTGTCGCGGTAGCACGTGATGGCGCGCGCGCCGAGGAATTGTTGCGCGACGCCGATACCGCGGTGAGTACGGCCAAGGTGGCGGGCCCGAATCGTTATCACATCTTCGAAGCGGCGCTGCACGCACGCGTCGTCGAACGCCTCGCCATGCAGGCGGCGGTGCCGGATGCGCTGGAGCGCGATGCTTTCGCCGTGCAACTGCAACCGGTGGTTGGTTTGGTCGATGGCTATCCGCTCGCGCTGCGGCCGCGCATCGTCTGGCGTGACCCGAGCCACGCGCCGTTTCCGATCGAGCGGCTGAAGGAAGTGGTGCGCGATACCGATGTCTCGATCAAGCTCGATGAATGGATGCTCACGACGGCGCAGCGCGAGTACACCAACCTGATGCGCTATCAGGCGCAGGCCGGTGCGCTGACGCTGATCATCCCGCTCGAAGCGCGCTTTGTGCACCACGCCAACGTGGTTGAGCGCATCTCCGCCGTGCTCGAACAAGTCGGCATGCCGGCGGTGAACCTGATGCTGGCGGTGAGCGAAGACGCGCTGGGTGGTGATAGCGACTTCGCATTGCGGCCGTTAAGGCAACTGCGCGGGCTGGGCGTGCGCCTCGCGTTGTCGCAATTTGGTGGGCGTGGGTCGTCGCTCGCGGCCTTGCATGAGCCATTGTTCGATGCGTTGATTCTGTCGCGTACGTTGGCCCAGGGCTTGCAGCCGGGTGGGCGCGGCAACACCTTGGTGCGCGGTGTCGTCGCGATGGCCGAGGCGCTCGGTGCGCGCGCCATCGCCACCGGCGTCGACAACGCCAGCATCCGTGACGCGCTCAGCGAACTCGGCTGCCTGTACGGCATCGGCACGGCACTGGCGCCGCCGATGCCGCTGGAACGTCTGCTGCCCTGGCTCGGCGCACGGCTTGCGGAAAGCGGACGCTGATCAGTCCAGCCACCAGGCGAGTGAGAACACGCCGAGCATGGTGAACACGATGGCGATCTTCGCGGCGGCACCAAGCATCAAGCCGATCGCGGCGCCTCCACCGGCGCGCGCGGCCTGACCGAGATTGCGCGATACCAGCCATTCGCAGGCGAGCGCGCCGACGAAGGGACCCAGCACGATCCCGGGCAAGCCAAAGAAAAGACCCACGATCGCGCCCAGAGCCGCACCGACAAACGCCCAGCGACTGGCACCGGCAATGCGTGTGCCGAAAGCACTGGCGGTGATGTCGACGATGGTCGCAAGCAGCGTCAGCAACGCCAGCATGAAGACGGTGAAGCCGCCGATGTGCTCGAAGCCGCCCGTCCAGGCTGCCAGCAACAGGCCGGCGAACACCATCGGCACCCCCGGCAGGGCCGGCAACAGCATGCCGACCAGGCCGATCAACACGAAAACGATGGCGAATGCATATCCAACGGCGGGATCCATGGGCGACAATTCCTCGGCTGCGCCATGCAGCGTGGCAGGCGCAGATGTGATGGCGGAAACATCCCAGATCAAGGGCCAGGGTGTGGTCACCCATCGCGGCGGTTGCCACTGTCAGCGGGTGCGCTTCGAGGTGGACGCGCCGGCGCGGCTCGAAGTGCTCGACTGCAACTGCTCGATGTGCCGGCTCAGTGGCTTCCTGCACCTGATCGTGCCGAAGTCGGCATTCCGTTTGATCTCAGGCGAAGCCGACCTCACCGAATATCGATTTGGTACTGGCGTTGCACGGCACCTGTTCTGTCGTGTCTGCGGCATCAAGAGTTTCTACGTGCCGCGATCCAATCCCGACGGCATCGACGTGAACGTGCGCGCCTTCGATCGCGGCAGCGTCGCGGAACTTGTTGTCACCGCATTCGACGGCGAGCACTGGGAACAGCACGGCGCAGCGCTCGCCGGCCTGAGCGATGACGGAGCCCCGCGTGGTTGAACCGATCGTCTAACGGCGCCTGCGTCGCGTGATCCGCTTTGGGCCGGTCGCGCGTGCCAGCGTGGCCTTGCCGCTGCTGTGGTGGTTGCTGCTCTATGCACTGGATCTGCCGGTCGCGGTGCGGCTCGCGATCGGCAATTGGGTGACGGTGCTGCCCATGGCGTTTGCTGCCGCCTTCGCCTGGCGCACGTCGCGTCTTGCGCATCTCGAAGCGCGTCAGCGCCGCGGGTGGGTGTGCATTGCCATTGCGCTCGCGGCCGACGCGCTCGGCTTCCTCGCTTTCGGTTGGTACGAAGCCGTGCTCGGCATCGACCCGACCTACAACTGGGTCAACCTGCTGTATTACGTGTACTTCATCGCCATGTTCGTGGGCCTGCTCAAGCTCACGCCGCCGTCGCAGACACCCGCCGAAAGACCCATGTATGCACTCGACGTGCTCGCCGTCGGTTTGGCCGGTGCGATGCTGCTGGCCGAATTCGTGGCGCACCCGATCCTCGATGACAATGCCGATCCGGCACGCTGGCGGCAGGTGCTGACGCTGGTCGCGTATCCAATGTTGGGTGCACTCTCGTTGTTTGGCGTGGCAAGTTTGCTGATGCGTTTGCCGGAGGGCGTTGAGCGACGTCCTTATCAATTGCTGTGCGGTGCCGTCGCGCTGTTCTTGCTGGCCGACTCGTCCTGGGCGGTGCTGTCGCTGCTCGGCAACTACGATACCGGTGCAATTGGCGACCTCGGCTGGCTGCTCGGTGCCTG
>JAYUXS010000169.1:0-10462 GCA_043752845.1 Lysobacterales bacterium
AGCAACGATGAGCACGCTACGCGATGGCCATTCGGCTGCAGAATCCTGGTACGCGGCGAGCGCACATGCGGCGCCCGCGCATCCGCGTTTGCAGGGTCAACAACGCTTCGATGTCGCCGTGCTCGGCGGCGGCCTCACTGGATTGTCGACCGCACTCGAACTGGCGCAACGGGGCTACAAGGTCGCCGTCATCGAGGCACAACGCATCGGCTGGGGCGCGTCCGGACGCAGCGGCGGTCAGGCGATCTTCGGGTATGGCTGCGATCAGGCGAAGATCACCGCGATGCTCGGCGTCGCCGATTCGCGCAAGCTGTTCGATTGGTCGCTAGAGGGCTTGGATTTGATCCGGGAACGCATCCGGAAATTCAGTATCGACTGCGACTGGCGCGACGGGCATGCGCATGTGCCGATCAAGCCGCGTCAGGTCGATGAACTGCAGACTTGGCAGCGCGATCTTGAAGACAATTTCGACTATCCGACCGAATGGTGGGAATACGAGCGCATGCGCAGCGAAATCGCCAGCGACCGTTATCTCGGCGCACTGGTCGACCGCCGCTCGGGTCATCTGCATCCGCTGAACTACACGCTGGGTCTGGCGCGCGCGGCCGTGGCTGCCGGCGTGCAGATTTTCGAGCAGTCGACGGTCACGCAACTGGTTCGCGGCGCGGGCACATCGGCACACGGCGCGTCGTCGACCAAGCCGGTGCTGCGCACCGTGCAAGGCGAGATCGAAGCGGACTTCGTCGTGCTCGCCGGCAACGCCTATGTGCACGGCCTCGCGCCGGAACTCGACAGCAAGATCATGCCGGTCGGCACCTATATCGGCGCGACCGAAGTGCTCGGCGGCGAACGTGCGCGGTCCCTGATCACGAACGACATCGCGGTCGCCGACATCAACTGGGCACTCGATTATTTCCGTCTCAGCGCCGACCACCGCCTGCTGTTCGGCGGCCGCGCCAGCTACTCGACGCTGCAGCCACTGAACCTGCGCGCGACGATGCTGAGCCGAATAGCGCGCGTGTTCCCGCAACTCAAGGGCGTGAAACTCGACTACGTCTGGGGCGGCTACGTCGACATCAGCCTGAACCGTGCGCCGCACTGGGGCCGCCTCACGCCCAACATCTACTTCGCGCAAGGCTTCAGCGGCCACGGCATCGCCGCAACCGGCTTGGCCGGACGCATCATCAGCGAGGCCATCCACGGTCAATCCACCCGTCTCGACACCTACGCCAAAATTCCCCACCACCCCTTCCCCGGCGGCCGCAATCTACGCACGCCCATGCTCGTCGCGGCGATGGCCTGGTTCAAGTTGCGGGATGCGTTGTGGTGAGTAGGGGATGAGAAATCGGCCAATGGATCTTAGATACCTCAAGCGAATGAGCGCCTACTGGGCGAGAAAAGAGCGCATGGCGCGGGCGAGACTGGATCGCCTTGATTTCACGACCTGGTTCGACTTGTGGCACACGCATCCAGACTTGAGATCGAAAGGCAATCGCTGTACGGAAAATCGCGCCTCCGTAGCCGAAATCACCTACCGACTGCTGCGTTATTCAGAGCAGTTGTCCGTCACGCGCGGCAGCTTGATCCAAGTGTTTGCCACCATCAGCGCGGATACCGGCAGTAAAGCCGTCTATGTGCATACGGCGAACCCCAACGGCACGCCATTTCCCCACCCACTGGATAATGTCCGCTGGGGTGTTGATACGCCTCCTGAACTATCCAGCGCAATCGACTTGGCAATACACGAAGTCGGCCAGACTCAAGGAGTGAGCAGTGCAGAGTATGTGATTCGATCTCGGGTCGCGCTACCCGTCGAGTAGGTTGGGTTGAGCGTCATGCTTTCCACGGATCGAACAGCGGCACGCAGGCACGGGCGTAGTCACCGGTGTCGCGGGTCACCACGGTCAGGCCGTGCTGGACTGCGGTTGCGGCGATGATGAGATCGGGTTGGGAGAAGGTGTGGCCGGACTTGCGGCCCTCTTCGACCAGCATGCGCCAGGTAAACATCACGTCTTCGGTAACTTCGAGAACACGCTGCGCGAACATCGGACGCAGCTTGTGCGTCAGCCACTGCTGCAGGTCGGCGCGCTTGCCCGGATCCTTGACCAACTCAATTCCGAAGCGGATTTCGGCGAACGTCACACTGCTGACAAACATCTGATCCAATAGTTGCTGCGCGAGAAACGCCAGCACCTTCTTCTCAGGTCGAGGACGACGAAACTCCGACAGGACATTGGTGTCGAGAAGCCAACCGTTCACAGCTTGACCGTTCTCACCGGCATCGTCGATCGACGCGGTGCGATGTCGACTTCGCGATGCGGCGATGCCATCAGGACATCGATCAGTTCCTGTCCGCTGCGCGTCCCTTTGAGTCGATCAAATTCTTCGACATTGACGATCACCACGGTGTCGCGGCCATGCAAGGTAACGCGCTGTGGCCCGTCGCTTTGCGCAAGACGCACCAACTCGCTGAATCGCGCCTTGGCATCCTGGAGGCGCCAGCGCCCCGCGGTCAGTTTTGCCGACGCGTTTTTACTGGCGGTCACTTTTCTAGTCATGCTGACCAGAATAGGCTTGCTCGTTGCGTCAATCAAGCCAAAGTTGACTCTGCAGCTTCCCGTCACTCCGGGTTTGTCGAAGGACGAAGCGACGCCGCGTCACCAATGCTGCATTACAGCGCGTCATTGCATGATTTATTTGTATCGTTATCGTGCACTCAATTGTCTACCTTTGTCGCGTTATAGAACGCCAGTTTCAACGCGGAGAGGCCCACCATGTCGCCCTCGAAACTCACCCAATCAGGTTCAAATCAAGCACTGGCGAGGCTGCGGCTGGATGCGCGGTTGCGGCCGATTCGTGAGCACCGCGATGCGACGGCGGTGCCGCGTGGCGGTTGGTTGCGGGCGGTGCGCATGGCGCTCGGCATGAGCATGGACGACGTCGCGCAGCGCCTCGGCATCACCCGCAGCAGCGTGGCGCGAATGGAGTCGTCCGAGCAGCGCGAGACGATCCAGCTCGACACGTTGCGCCGGGTTGCGCAGGCGCTCGATTGCGAACTGGCCTACGTGCTGATCCCCAAAGTGCCGCTCGACCAGAGCGTCAAGCAGCAACGCGTCAAGGCTGCGCGCCAGCTCAGCAGCAAAGTGCGCGTGCACATGGCGCTCGAAGGACAGGACACGCAGGATGCGACCATGGAACAGTGGCGACTGGATCGCGCTGCCGAGCTCGTTCCCGCGCACAAGCTCTGGAAGCCGGACAAATGAACGAGCCAATCGTGCCCGACGGCGCGCAGCGCGCGGTGCGGCTGCATCATCGACTGACCGTGATTCATCCCTTTCCGAATGGCAATGGTCGTTGCTCGCGCGTGTTCGCCGACCTTTATCTCGAGAGTCGCGGAATGTATCCATTCACCTGGGGCGCTGGCCTCTCGCGCGATACGCAACGACGCGCCTACCTGGATGCCATCCGCGCCGCCGATAACCATGGCTATCGCCCACTGATCGCGTTCGGGCGGCGCTGACTGTGGCCGTCGCGGCAACGCGAGCGGGGCGAGTCCATGTGATTTCGCGGCAAGCAATACCCGCATCGCCGCACCGATCTAGTCAAGTTGGTATTTGACCGTGATCGGCACCCGGCTTGGCCACTACTGGCTCGCTTATGCTGGGAAGACAACAGCACGCCACCTCGCTAGCTTTGGCGGCCGGATATTCGAAGCCGTGAGATCAGGAAACGCGTTCCATGCCCAAACACTACGACCAAGCCTATTTCGATCGCTGGTATCGCGATCCGGACCATCGTGTGAAATCGCCGCTGGTGCTGGAGCGCAAGGTGGCGATGACGCTGGCGATGGCCGAGTATTACCTCGGGCATCCGGTGCGATCGGTGATCGATGTCGGTTGTGGCGAGGCGCCGTGGCGGGCGTTTCTGAAGAAGTTGCGGCCGCGCATCGACTATCTCGGGCTCGACAGCAGCGCGTATGTGGTCGAACGCCATGGCCTCACGCGCGACATCCGCCTGTGCCGATTCAGCGATCTGGAACAGCTGCGCTTGGATCGCCCGTTCGACTTGTTGATCTGCTCGGACGTGATGCATTACCTGCCGGCGCCCGAACTGTTGCGCGGCCTCAGCGGCTTCGCCGATCTGTGCCCGGAAGGATTCGCATTTCTCGAATTGTTCTGTCGCGGCGACGATTTCGTCGGCGATCGCGAAGGCTTCATCGCGCGACCGGCGAGCTGGTATCGCAAGGCTTTTGCCGAAGCCGGATTCACCGCCTGCGGCTCGCACGGCTATCTGAGCCGCCACCTGCGCGAAGAAGCGAGCGCACTGGAACTCGGCGCGCGCAACGCATGAGCATTCCGAAAATCATCCACTACTGCTGGTTCGGTCCGAAGCCGTTGAGCGCCTTGAACGAACGCTGCATCGGCAGCTGGCGGGCGCTGCTTCACGACCATGACATCCGCCGCTGGGACGAATCGAACGTGTCGCTCGACAATGATTACTGCCGTGCCGCCTATGCACAGGGCCGCTGGTCACGCGTGTCCAACTACGTGCGCATGCACGTATTGCATGAACATGGCGGATGGTATTTCGACACCGATATCGAAGTACTGAAGCGCTTCGACGACCTTAGCGACAACGCCGTCGTGCTGGGATTCCAGCAGGAACGCGACGACGTGGACTGGCTCAACAACGCCGTGATCGGCGCCGTCGCTGGCCATCCATTCCTCGCGCGCGGCCTGCAGACGCTCGACGCCACCTATGCGCGCCTTAAGCATTTTCCGCGCGGCCCGGAATTGTTCACGTATTTGCTGCGCGGCGCAGGACTGAACCATTACGGCCGGCAGCAGTTGCATGGCATCACGCTGTTGCCCTACCCCTGCTTTTATCCCTTCCCCTGGAACGGTGAGTTCACGCCGGAGTGCGTCACCGCGGAGACCTATTGCATCCATCATTGGGAAGGCACCTGGACCTGAGGCAGCCGAGCGCGAAATCGAGGCAACTGCAGTATCCTCGCGCGCTTCCAGGTACCGGACCACCGCCAATGCGCCACCCCATCGCCCTTCTGCTGCTGTGTTTTGCCTCGAGCGCGTCGGTCGCCGCATCCAGGTCGATGCTCAAGAACGGCGATTTCGAAATACTGAATGCACGCGGGAAGCCGGAGCACTGGGCGATCACGCAACACGCCGGCGTGCGTGCCTACGAGTTCCGTTCCGATAGCGAAGTGAGGCACGACGGCAAGCGCAGCATGATGATCCGCCGCACCCACCCGCAGGTGTTCGGTTCGATCGGACAGATCGTCCACGACACCGGCTTGGTCGGCGCCACGGTGCGTCTCGACGTCTGGATCCGCAGCGAAGGCGTAACGAAAGGCCATGCCGTCGTGCGCATCGATGCCGCCAATGGCCCTTCCTATATGGAACGCGCCGAGGCGAAGATCAGCGGCGACAACGACTGGCACCGCGTTCGCGTCGAACTGGAAATTCCGCAGTACACGAACGTGCTGCAGACCACCATCAGCCTCGAAGGCGACGGCGCCGTCTGGGTCGACGATGCCAAACTCGTGGTGCTGAAGCGGGCCGCTGAATAGGCCGCTGCGACCAGATCAGGCCACCGCCAGCTTGCGGCGGCGCAGGCGACCGATCCACTGCGACAGGTCGTCAACCACGGTGTAGGCAGCCGGAATCACGATCAGGCTCAGCACCGTCGACGTCATCAGTCCGCCGATCACGGCGATCGCCATCGGTGCGCGAAAGCTCGCGTCGGCGCTCAGCCCGAACACACTCGGCAACATGCCGGCACTCATCGCGATCGTGGTCATGATCACCGGTTGCGCACGCTTGCGGCAGGCATCAACGATGGCGTCGTGCTGGCTCAAGCCATGTTCGGCCTCAGCCATCACCGCGTAGTCGACGAGCAGGATCGAGTTCTTGGTGGCGACGCCGATCAACATCAGCAATCCGATCAAGGCTGGCAGCGACAGGTAGTTCTGGGTGATCAGCAGCGCGCCGAAGGCACCACCGGCGCAAAGCGGTACCGCTGTCAAAATCGTCAGCGGTTGCAGTGCGTTGTTGAACAGCAACACCAGCACCATGTAGATGCAGATGAGCCCGGCCGCCATTGCCAGAATAAAACCGTAGAACAGTTCGACGAACACTTCGGCATCACCGGCATTGAGGAAACTCACACCTGGTGGCAGTGCCTTGACGCTCGCCAGTTGCTCGACTTCTTCCATCACTTCGCCCAATGGACGGCCGTTCAATTCAGCCGTCAAGCTGACATTGCGACTGCGCTGGAAACGATCGATCTGCGCCGGTCCGCTGTCGAGGCGGATCTCGGCAACCGCCGACAGCGACACCGGGCCATTCTTGCCGGGCACACGCAAACCGGCGATCAGCGATTCGGTCGCCAGCGCCGATTTTTCGACGCCGACACGAATCGGAATCTGTCGATCCGGCAGGTTCAATTTCGCGAGCCGCTGCTGAAAATCGCCGTTTGTGGCAATGCGCGCGGCTTCGGCGATATCGGCGGTCGCGACGCCAAGATCGGCCGCGCGCGCCGGATTCGGCACGATCACGATTTCCGGACGCAACAAGGCCGCGGTCGAGGTGATGCTGCCGAGCCCGTGCAGGGTGCGCAGATCGCGCTCAATCGCTGCCGCCGCCTCGGACAACGACTTCGGATCATCGCCGGCGAGCACCAGCTGCATCAATTCGCCCGGCTCGGTGCTGAGAAAACTGACACGCGCGCCGGGCAGATCGGCGAGCATGCGGCGAACTTCGCTTTCCAGCATTTTCTGGCTGCGCTCGCGATCCGCAGGCAGACCCCAGTCGAGAATCAGGGTCGCCTTTCGGGTTTCGCCGATGCCGGTCTTGGTCGGATCGCCGATGTCGAGCACGGCGCCGATCGAGGAATACACTTGCTTCAATTCCTTCAGCACACCGAGCTTCGCGCGCGCTTCTTCGGCGACCGCACGCGTCTCTTCGATGCGCGTGCCCGGCGGCAATTCGATCGCGAGATTGGTGCGGCCGAGATCGGAGGTCGGAATGAAGGTGGCGGGAATGAACGGAATCATGGCCAGCGACAGCAGGAACATCACCGCCGCCAGCACCAGCGTCAGCGCGCGATGGCGCAGCGCCCGTTCGACCCAACGCAGATACCAGACCATCATCTTCGAATCATGCGTTTGCTCGGGTTTGGCGCGCATCTGGTACGCGGCCATCATCGGTGTCAGCAAACGCGCCACCAGCAGCGAAAACAGCACCGCCGTCGCCGCCGTCCAACCGAATTCGCGGAAGAATTTGCCGGGAATGCCGGGCATGAACGCGACCGGCACGAATACTGCGGCCAGCGTGAACGAGGTCGCGATCACGGCGATGCCGATCTCGTCGGCGGCCTCGCGCGCAGCGTCGAGCGGCGTCTTGCCCATGCGCAGATGGCGCACGATGTTTTCAACTTCCACGATCGCGTCATCTACAAGAATGCCGACGACGACCGACAACGCGAGCAGTGTGATCAGATTCAGGCTGAAGCCGAACAAGTGCATCACCGCAAACGTCGGGATGATCGACAGCGGCAGGGCGACGGCGCTCACCCAGGTCGCGCGCCAGTCGCGCAGGAACACGAAAACCACGGCAAGCGCCAAGAGCGCGCCTTCCCACAGCATCGTCATCGACGACGAATAGGAACGCTCGGCTTCCTCGACACTGGAGTTGACGAGCACGAACTTGGTGCCGGCATGCGCCGCTTCGAGCGCACGCAGTTGCGCCCGCACCTGTTCCGCGACCGCCACTTCGCTGCTGCCGCGGGCACGCGAAATCGAGAAGCCGACGACCGGCTTGCCATCAAGCAAAGCGATCTGCGTGATTTCCGCCGCACCATCGCGAATGCGCGCAATCGCATCGAGCCGCAGCGAACGCCCGTCCGGCAGGCTGATCGAATATTCGCGCAATGCATCCGCACTCGCCACGGTGCCGACGGTGCGCACCACCTGCTGTTCGCCGGCCCATTCCATGCGCCCGCCGGGACGCTCGACCTGGATGCGCGCAAGTTGTTGCGACACCTGGCCGGCGGTGATGTTGTAGGCATTGAGCGAATGCGCGTTCAGGTCGACGCGGATCTCGCGCTCGATGCCGCCGACGCGCGTCACCGACGCGACGCCCTTGATGCCGTACATCGCCTTGGTCACGACACGATCGACGAACCACGACAATTCATCAGGCTGCAAGCGCCCCGATTCGACGGCGTAGGTCAGCAATGAACCGCCGACGATCTCGATCTTGTTGACCGCGGGCTCTTCGATGTCGACCGGCAGATCCATGCGGATGCGACTGATCGCGTCGCGCACGTCATCAAGCGCGACCTGCAAGTCCACGTCCAGCTGGAACTCGATCGTCGTCGTCGTCACGCCTTCGTTCACGCTTGAGATCACGCGCTTGACGCCGCTCAGCGTCGCAACCGCGTCTTCGACCTTGCGCGTCACTTCGGTTTCCAGTTGGCTCGGCGCCGCGCCCGGCAAGCTGACGGTGACGGCAACCATCGGAAAACTGATGTCGGGGAAGCGCGAGATCGGCAATTTGATGAAGCCGTAAATGCCAGCGACGCACAAAACGAAAAAAATCATCAACGACGGCAAGGGTCGCCGAATCGCCCAGGCGGAGACATTGAACATTTCAGTCTCCGCCCGCCACACGCACACGGTCACCGTCGGCGAGGAAGGCCCCGCCGCGACTCACCACGGCATCGCCTTGAGCGAGCCCCTTGACCACTTCGATGCGCTCGCCATCAATGCGCCCGAGTTCGACGCGACGGCGTTCGACACGCACCTTGTCCTTCATGACGAACACGTAGGCATAGCCGTCGCGGCGCACGATGGCGCTGATCGGCACGGTCAAGGCGTCGCCTTCACCGACCAGGATGCGTCCCTCGACAAACATGCCGCTGCGCAATGCACCCGGGTCTGGCACATCGACCTGCACCGTCGCGGTACGCGCGGTCGCATCGAGTCCGGGCGCCACGGCGCGTACGCGACCCGTGACCACACCGCCATCGCGGAGATGCAATTCGACGATGGCACCGACCTGCACCTCGGCGAGATCGACTTCCGACACTTCGGCGCGCCATTCCAGACGGCCTTGACGCATCATGCGCAGCAATTCAGCACCGGCCATGACCACCGTGCCGGGCTCGGCGCTGCGGCTGCTGATGACGCCATCGTCGGGGGCACGCAGGGTGGCAAATTCCACCCGCAGTTGCGCCGCATCGAACTGCGCCGCAGTCGTGGCGGCTCGTGCCTGTGCCTGCACCACACCGGCCCGCAACAAGTCGTGATCGGCCGCGCTGATCAGACCGCGCGCCTTCATTGCATCGCCGCGGTCGAGTTGCGACTGCGCCAGCAACACGCCCGACTGGGCTTCCTGTTTCAAGGCTCTCGCCTGCCGCAATTCGCTGTTCAAGGTGCGCGCATCAAGCGTCAGCAGCACATCGCCACGCTTGACCGCAGCACCGACCTCGACCTTCACGTCGTCGACGCGATGGCCGCCAAGTTCGACACCGAGCGACATGTCCTGCCACGGCGCGATCGCACCGGAAACCGTGACCGCACGCATCAGCGGCGCAGAAACGACTGCGGTCAATTGCACCGCCAGCGCGGCACTGCCGCCATCGGCCGGCTTCGCGGCAGCTTCGTCCTTGCCGCCACAGGCACTCAAACTCAACGCGAAAGCGAGGCCCGCGACAGGGAACAAGGTGTTGCGATTCATGGTGGTCGACTCGATGGGGAGATGTTCTGCAATGACGTCATGGCGTGCCGATTCGTCGCATCGCCATGGTCAGCACTGGCGTCGCGATGATAACTTGCTCGTCGTTTGAATCCTCGAAGCCCGCTACTTATGCAACCAATTTTATATTCCGGCACGCGCGCAAAACGCGACCAATCGCACTTGACGCCAACGGCGACGCCCTGATGCCGCTGCTACAGCTGCTGAAGGTGGACCTGGCGGTCGGCGGACCGAAACTGCTCGATGGCGTCGATTTCAGCATCGACACGCGCGAACGCGTCTGCATCGTCGGCCGCAACGGCATGGGCAAGACCACGCTGCTGCGCCTGATCGCCGGCGAAATCCGGCCCGATGACGGTGAAGTGCGCGTCAGCGGCGGCGTGCGCATCGCCAAACTTGACCAGGACGTGCCGCGCGAGATGCAGGGTGATGTGTTCGATGTCGTCGCGGAAGCGCTCGGCGACATCGGCGCCTTGATCGCCGAATTCCATCACCTGATCGATCACGGGGATACGGGCGGGGCGCGCTTCGGCGATGTGCAAGCGGCGATCGACGCGCGCGGCGGCTGGAACCTCGACCAGCGCGTGACGCAAACGCTGGAGCGCCTCGATCTGCCGGGTTCAGCGATCTTCGCGTCGCTGTCCGGCGGCATGAAACGCCGCGTGCTGATGGCGCGCGCCCTGGTC
>JAYUXS010000170.1:0-1862 GCA_043752845.1 Lysobacterales bacterium
GAGCAACACGGCGGCAGCGCCCACGGTATGCACGCGGCTGCTGCGATAGATCAATCCCACCGTGATTTCGTCCGTGCCGACGCGTTCGAGCCCCGGATCGACAAACACGTAGTCGCCGCCGTCCTTGCCGCGCGCCTTGTTCAGTCTTGCGACCAGATCGACGAGGGCCGAGGTCGGACCGAAGCCGTCGTTTTCCACTTCCATCAGCGCCACGATGTCGGCATCGAGCGCGACCAGCGCGCTCACGATCTTTGCCGCCTGGCGTTTGAATGCCGCTTCGTTCTGGGCGCCGCGCGTAGTCGGAAAGCCGCCACCGGCGCCATCGCCATTGAAGAAATTGAGCAGATTGAAACTGGCGATACGCAAGTCGCCCTCGACGTCCGGCGGCGTGAGGGGTCGCGGCGCGTGCACGACTTCCTCGATGGCGCTCGTGAGCTGCACGCGATATTCGCCGTCGCGCTGTTCGAGCACGCCTTCGATGCCGCGCAACTGCGAGTCGGTGCGATAGCTGGCTTCCGGCGACAACGGTTGCGGCAACTGCCAGAGCTTGCCGGGATAGTCGTTGAGACGGGCATCATCGAGGATCAATCGCGTCGCCAGATTGTCCTGCGCCAGAGCCCGCGCTTCCGGCCCCGGCGCGTGGCGTTCGGTCGGCGAAAAATCACGCCCATCGAACGAGATCGTCAATGCACCCTGGCGCAGCAAATTGTCATTGCCAACGACCGTCACTGGCCCGGCGATGCCGATGCGCTCGCCCTCATGACGCTCCCAGAATTGCGGGTCATTGCCGGCGTTCGCAACATCGCGTGCGGCCAGTTTGATCGGCTGGTCACACTGAATCAGCTGGCTCAGTTCGATCAACGCGGTTTGCGTATCGGGTGCCGGACCAAGTTCGGCGACGTTGGCACGCACCCGCACCCTCGTCCCCACCGGCCATGGCAGCACTTCGCTCTGGCGCACAAACAGGCCTTCGGAACTCGCGGCGTCCTGGTCTTCGGTTCCGGGTTCGCTGATCAGGAAAAATCCGCCCAGTCCGTCGATGAACTTGGCGCTGATGCGTGCCTCGACTTCGACGATCTCGCCGACCACCGGGCTCATCGCCCGATTTCCTTGCAGCACATGGATGGGTGCGGCGGCTGCGCCGCAGACCAGCACGCCCTCACCTGCAATCGGAATGCCGTTCGGGCCGAGTTCGGGCTGGCAGGAAGCCAGCAGGACCGAAGCCGTGGCGACAAGTAGGACTGTGTGCATCGGTTGCATCGTATTTCCGTTTCGTCAAAACCAGAGCGCCGCCCGGAGGCGGCGCGCATGCGGTGATCGTGGCTGCGGCCAGTCCGGCGATTACTTGAGGTTGTCGACCATCCACTGCACTGAAGCGCGAACCTGTTCGTCATTGAGCGCAGCATTGCCGCCGCGCGCCGGCATCACGCCTGCGGCACCGGTATAGCCTTCGATCGCATGCTTGACCAGCATGTCGATGCCCTGCGCCACGCGCGGTGCCCAGATCGCTTTTTCAAGCTTCGGCGAACCGCCCGCACCCGACACGTGGCATGCGCCACAGAGCTTCTCGAAAATCACTGCGCCATCGAGCGAGCCCTCGTAGGCCACGGCACCCTTGGCCGCGTCGGCCGCTGCCGCCTTGGCCGCGGCCATCGCCGCCACGCCGGTTTCGCCGGCGTAGACGTTGCCGACCGGGGCAATGCGCGCATTGGTTGCCGCCGCCATCATCTCGCTCTCTTCGCGCGGATGCTGGCCGTAGAGATACATGGCACCGAGGATCAACAGCACAGTCAGCACCGCCAGCGCGCCGATCAATTGCGCGAAGTGCTTGAGGAAAACGAGGTCATGTTTGTTCATTCGGG
>JAYUXS010000171.1:0-4581 GCA_043752845.1 Lysobacterales bacterium
TCGACTTCGGGCTTCTGCATCTCGAGACTCGGCGCAGCGAAGCCGGCGGCGTCAATGTCGCAGACGACGATGCCACGGAAGTTTTCATCGGCCGCGAGATCGCGCAATGTGGCCAGTGGATAGCGCCCATCCATCGCCAACATCACTGGTTCGAGTTGTGGCAGGCGTACGCGCACCGTGTCGCGATCGATTGCGTACAGCGTGCGCGAGGCGCCGAGGAAAACCAGCGGTCGCAGCGATGAGGATGACGCCTTCGCGCGCTGCAACGACCACAGATCAGGTGCATCGACGATGATCGGCGTGTAGCCGCGGTTTCGCCAATGCCGCTCGATGCCGAAAAGCGTTGAGCCGGCCACGACGAGGGCGATGATCAGTGCGGTTAGGGCGCGGCGCATGTCAGAACTGGAAGTAGATGAAGGCGCGCGAGACGCCGGGCGAGAGCATGATGGCGACCAGCAGCATCGCCCAAAGCAAACCCAGCGAAACCGCGCTGCGTCCGCCCAGCCAGCGACGCAGGTCGCTGCGACGCGTCACCCAATGCATCAGCCAGAGCATGGCGAACACGATGAGCGCGATCTTCGCCTCGGCATTCAATGGCAGCGACGTGTCAGTGGGTATGAACATCGCGTGGTGGATCTGGGCGGCATGGGCGAAATCAGGCGCGCGAAACCACACCCAGGCGACCACTACGCCAAGCAGGGTCAGGAGCCCACCGAGCATGCTGCCGAACAGGCCGAGCATGCGCGCAATGCGCTCGATGGCGGGGCGGGAACCGCGCTCGATGCCCAGCATCAGGCCATGGAATGCGCCCCAGGCGACAAAGGTCCATGCCGCCCCATGCCACAAGCCGCCGAGCAGCATGGTCAGCATCAGATTACGCAGCGTGAACCACTGCGAGCCACGATTGCCGCCGAGCGGCACGTACAGGTAGTCGCGCAACCAGGTCGACAGCGAGATATGCCAGCGCCGCCAGAAGTCGGTAAAACCGACGGCCGCATAGGGTGATCGGAAATTGTCGGGCAGCCAGAAACCGAGCATCGCCGCGCAGCCGATCGCACAGGTCGAGTAGCCGGCGAAGTCACAGAAGATCTGCCCCGAAAATGCCAAGGTGCCGCTCCACGCGGCGGCGCTGTCGATGCTGGCGCCGGCCTTGAACACCTGGTCAGCCGCCGGCGCGAACACCGAATCGGCCAACACCACCTTCTCGAACAAGCCGATCAACAGCAACGACAGGCCGATCGTGAATCCATCAGCGGTCGTGCGCCGTGGCGTGTGCAATTGGGCGCTGAAATCGTGATAGCGGACGATCGGGCCAGCCACGAGCTGCGGAAAGAAGCCGACGAACAGCAGATAATCGCGCAGCGACTTCTGCACGCGCACTTCGCCACGATAGACGTCGATGCAGTAGCTCAGCGACTGGAACGTGTAGAAGGAAATGCCGACCGGCAACAGGATGTCGAACTCGGCCGGCTGCCAGTCGACCCCGGCCAGTGCCAACAGGGCGCGCGTGTTGTCGCGCAGGAAATCGCCGTACTTGAAGAATCCGAGCAGGCCGAGATTGGCGACCAGCGATGCGATCAGCCAGGGTTTGCGATACCCACTGCGCGCAGCCGCCATGCGCAGCGCCAGCCACCAGTCCATCGTCGCCGAGCCGATCAACAGCAGCAGGAACGCTGGATTCCACGCGCCGTAAAACACAAAGCTGGCCGCAAGCAGGACGTTCTTGCGCGCCGACCACGACAGCCCCGGCATATTGAACATCGCCACGACGGCGATGAAGAACACGACGAAGGTGAGCGAGTCGAAGGTCATGGGCGGCGGATCATGCGGCCGCGCAGTATAAGTGGGCTTGCCGACCACAGGTGATTTGCGTATAGTTTGCGGCCCTTGCGGGCGCATAGCTCAGCGGTAGAGCACTACCTTGACATGGTAGGGGTCCCAGGTTCGATCCCTGGTGCGCCCACCAATTCGCGAGAGCGAATTATTCCGCAACGACTAACCTCCAAGAGACGTAGTTCGAAAGAACACGATCACGATGACTCGAACCGGACACCCCATCTAGCGAATCTGCAGACTGGCTCCGAATCACGAAGGGCGCTTTCTGCGCCCTTTTTTGTTGCTCGCGTCACCGACGCACAAGGTTGAATCCATGATCACGATGACGCTCCCCGATGGCGCCAAGCGCGAGTACGCGCCGAATACGACGATCGGCGAAGTCGCCGCTTCGATCGGCGCCGGACTGGCCAAGGCGGCGCTGGCCGGCAAGGTCGACGGCAAACTCGTTGACCTGAGCTACCCGATCGCTGCCGACGCGGCGCTCGAGATCGTCACCGACAAGCACCCCGACGCACTGGAAGTGCTGCGCCATTCGACCGCGCATCTGCTGGCGCAAGCGACGCAGCGATTGTTCCCGGATACCCAGGTCACGATCGGTCCGGTGATCGAGAACGGTTTCTACTACGACTTCGCGCGCAAGACGCCGTTCACGCCAGATGATCTCGTCAAGATCGAGGCCGAGATGACGAAGATCGTCGCCGAGGCGCATCCGGTGTCGCGTTCGCTGATGAGCCGTGACGAAGCCGTCGCTTTCTTCAAGGCCAAGAACGAACACTACAAAGCCGAAATCGTCGGCAGCATTCCAGCCAACGAGGACCTGTCGCTGTATTCGCAAGGCGAATTCATCGACCTGTGCCGCGGCCCGCATGTGCCGAATACTTCAAAACTGCGCGCGTTCAAGCTGATGAAGATTTCGGGCGCTTACTGGCGCGCCGACGCCAAGAACGAAATGCTGCAACGGGTTTACGGCACGGCCTGGTTGAACGACAAGGACCTCAAGGCCTATCTGTTCCAACTGGAAGAAGCGGAGAAGCGCGACCACCGCAAACTCGGCAAGCAACTCGGTCTGTTCCACATGCAGGAAGAAGCACCGGGTCTGGTGTTCTGGCATCCAAAGGGTTGGCAGATCTGGCAGGTGGTCGAGCAGTACATGCGCAAGGTCTACCGCGACAACGGCTATCAGGAAGTGCGCTGCCCGCAGATCCTCGACAAGTCGCTGTGGGAAAAGACCGGGCACTGGGCGAACTATCGCGACAACATGTTCACGACACACTCGGAGCACCGTGATTACGCGGTCAAGCCGATGAATTGCCCCGGTCACGTGCAAATCTTCAATCACGGACTGCACAGCTATCGCGAATTGCCGATCCGTTACGGCGAGTTTGGCGCCTGCCATCGCAATGAACCCTCGGGCGCGCTGCACGGCATCATGCGTGTGCGCGGCTTCACCCAGGACGATGGCCACATCTTCTGTACGGAGGCGCAGATCGAACCGGAAGTCACCGCTTTCCATCGTCAGGCGATGCAGGTTTATCGCGACTTCGGGTTCACCGACATCGCGCTCAAGATCGCGTTGCGCCCGACTCAGCGCATCGGCGACGACGCCGACTGGGACAAGGCCGAGGAAGCGTTGCGCTCGGCGCTGCGCAGCTGTGGTGTCGAATGGCAGGAGCTGCCGGGCGAGGGTGCGTTCTACGGTCCGAAGATCGAATACCACTTCCGCGACTCGATCGGTCGCGGCTGGCAAGTGGGCACCATGCAGGTCGACTTCTTCATGCCGGGTCGGCTTGGTGCCGAATACGTCACCGAGGAATCCGGCCGCAAGACGCCGGTCATGCTGCACCGCGCCATCGTCGGCTCGATGGAGCGTTTCATCGGCATCCTCATTGAACACTACGCCGGGATCCTGCCGCCGTGGCTGGCACCGGTGCAGGCGGTGGTCATGAACATCACCGAAGGCCAGGCTGAATATGTCGATCAGGTCGGCGAAACCCTTGTAAATCAAGGCTTCCGTGTCAAGGCCGATTTGCGTGGCGACAAGATCGGCTATAAGATCCGCGAGCACACGCTTCAGAAAGTGCCGTATCTGCTTGTGGTGGGTGATCGCGAGCGGGACAACGGCCAAGTGGCGGTGCGCGCATTGAACGGGGACGATCTCGGCGTCATGACGCTCGATCAGTTCGTCGAAAAATTGCGCACGGAAACGGTGAAAGGCTGAACGAAGTTCGGTTTTTCAATGATTTGGACTTGTTGGAGGAAGCGGTATCAGCACCGAAAAACAGAACCGACGGAATAACGAGATTCGTGTTCCGCGTGTGCGCCTGATTGGCGCGGATGGTGAGCAGGTCGGCGTGGTGGGTCGCGATGATGCACTGCGTATGGCTGGTGAAGCGGAGATGGATCTCGTCGAGATCGTCCCCAATGCTGATCCGCCTGTTTGCCGCATCATGGACTTCGGCAAGTTCAAGTTTGAAGAACAGAAGAAAGCGCACGCAGCGCGCAAGAAACAGAAAGTCGTCGAGATCAAGGAACTGAAGTTCCGCCCGAGCACCGACGACGGCGATTACGCAATCAAGCTGCGCAACCTTCGCAGGTTCATCGCGGAAGGTGACAAGGTAAAGATCAATATCCGCTTCCGTGGACGCGAAATGGCGCATACCGAACTCGGTATCGCGATGGCGAAACGGCTGGAGGAGGATCTGAAGGAAGAAGTGACCATCGAGCAATGGCCGCGTCTGGAAGGGC
>JAYUXS010000172.1:0-1853 GCA_043752845.1 Lysobacterales bacterium
TGCTCGACGACGTCAACACCGCCGGCCTCGCCGACGCACTCGCAGCGCTCGACGCCCATCCCTGTATCGAAGTGCGCATGTTCAATCCGTTCCGCTGGCGGCGCTGGCGCCTGCTCGGACTGCTCGCGGATTTCACGCGCCTGAACCGGCGCATGCACAACAAGTCGTTCACCGTGGATGCCGCAGTGACGATCGTCGGCGGCCGCAATATCGGCGACGAGTACTTTGGCACTGGCGACGGCATGCAGTTCACCGATCTCGACGTACTCGCCATCGGGCCGGTGGTCGCCGATGTCGTGCGCGACTTCGAACGTTACTGGACCAGTGCCCCGGCGCAACCGCTTGCGCGCGTGCTGGGCGGCATCAAAGGCTTGCGCGAGTTGACGCGTGCCTCATCAAGACTGTTGCCATCGGTGGCTGACCGCTATGCCGGCACGCTGGTGCGCGAGCGCTGCGTGCGCGAACTGCTCGGCGGCTTGCTGGCTTTTGACTGGGCACATACGCGTCTGGTCAGTGACGAACCCGCGAAGGTGCTTGGTCACGCGCGCAAACGCGGTCTGCTCTGGTCGAAGCTGCGCGAGATCGTCGGTACGCCGCGACACGATCTGCAACTCGTCACACCTTATTTCGTGCCGACCGCCGCCGGTGTCGCGTTTCTCGAGAATCTGGCCGCGCAGAATGTGCGCATCTCGATCCTGACCAACTCGCTTGAGGCCACCGATGTCGCTGCCGTGCACGCCGGCTACGCACGCTGGCGGCAACCGCTGCTGCGCGCCGGAATCGCGCTGTTCGAGTCGCGGCGCACGGTGCCACTGCCGCGCAAGCGGCGTCGACGGGGTGGCAGCGCGACCAGCAGTCTGCATACCAAGATTTTCGCGATCGACGGCGAACGCGTCTTCGTCGGATCGTTCAATTTCGATCCGCGCTCGGCGCGCCTGAACACCGAAATGGGTCTGGTCATCGAGAGCCCGGCGCTCGCCAGCACCTGCGCTGCGTTGTTCACCGATGCCGCGGCGATGCATGCCTACACGGTGCAACTCGGCACCCACGGACAATTGCAGTGGCACCAGCGCGACAGCACCGTCGACACCGTCCACGACACCGAACCCGGTACGTCGTGGTGGCGCCGCACCTGGGTCAAGCTGCTGTCCTGGTTCCCGGTCGAGGGACTGCTTTGACGTATCGGTCAATGTCCCGATCGCCGCGCGCCGAAGCGGCCAAGTTCGTTTCCGTTGTTGCTGCGATGTTGAACTATTGTTACTTTGTCGGGCCTACCGCCGGTCATCGGGTCGCTGCATGCATTCCTGGGAACTCTCCGAACGCATCCTGCGCGTCGCGTCGCTGCCGCAACTCGAGCGCGACGCAGCGCAATGCGCACGCCTGCTCGGCTTCGAACACCATGTCTTTGTGCTGAAGATGCCGCGCGTGATCGGCAACCAGGGTGCCGGCGACTTTCAACTGCACAATCTCCGCGACGAGGCTTGGCAGTCCCTGTACGGCGGCTGGAACGATGTCGAACGGGCCGCGACCGATGTCCGCGTCGAACACGCCCGCGCCGGATTGCCGGCGACCTCGTGGAGCGTCGACAGCGGTGTGGCGCATACCCGCGCCGATCTGGCGCGCGGCGCACGTGGCGTATTGCGCGCCGCGAATGCGGTCGGATTGCGCGGCGGCATCACGATTCCGATCGCCGCGCCCGGCATCAGCTGGGGCCTGATGACATTTTCGACATCGGCGACGAGCAATCTGCGCGAACTCGCGCCGCTGGTGGCACCGGCGCTGTACTTCGCCTCATGCCTCAATGCGAGCGTGCGCCGACTGCTCGGCACATCGACCGCTGCGCCGTCGCTCAG
>JAYUXS010000173.1:0-1851 GCA_043752845.1 Lysobacterales bacterium
GCCAGTGTCGAGGTGATAGACCACGCGCTCGCCGGTCATCACACCGCGTGGTCGTTCGATGCGTACGGCACCGGTCATGATCACGCGTTGTTCGGTCAGCAGATATTCGATGCGCTTCGCGTCGGCCTTGAGGCGGCCTTGGCCGTCGATGTCCTGTTCCAGATGCACCGGTGCGCCATCGAGAATCGCGCGGCGGGTTTCGCCCTCGACTTGCTCGATCTGGGCGCGATCGGCGCGAATCATCAAACTCCCCTGATCCATGCGCACGTCGCCGGTGAGCACGGTGATGCCCGAGGTTTCGTTGGTCTTGAGCGCGTCCGCATTGATCTGCATGGGCTGTTCGCGATCTGTCTTGGCGGCATGCGCGCTGGCTCCGGCAAACATCAGTCCGATCAGCAGGGTGCTAGCGGTTCGGGGCAAACGTGGCATCGACATCAGCTTTGAGCTCGAAAGTTTGGGTGGTGAGATCGGCGTAGAGGCCGCGGCCGCGCAGTATAGAGCCCGGTCGTATGACTTCGACGACGCGGTCACTTTCGATCAGCCGCGTTTCAGTATGCGCGACCAGTTTTTCCGTGGTGAGCGAAAAAGCGCGCTCGGCACCGGCGTCCTGACGTGCGACCAGGACGTCGGTGTCCAGATCAATGCGCTTGGCGGCGGTGTCGATCCAGGCGGTGTTGGAAGTCGCCGTCCACACTTGTCCACCCTTGCCGTACAAGACGAATTCCGGCGTCGTGACTGCGAGCGCCTCGCGTCGATCATCGTGCGAGAGTCGCGGTGATTTGGCACGAAACGCGATCTTGCCCTCGGTGTCGAACGCATCGAGTTCGAAGTCGATCAACTCGTAATCCGGCCGTGATGGGCCGGTGAAGCGGTCCGGGCGTGCCGGTTCGACGCGTGTGTAGACCATCCAGCCGGTGATTGCGGCAAAGATTGCGAGCAGCAATGCGGCGAAGATTTGGCCGCGATTCATCGAACGGGGTTCATGCAGCGGCGCTCATGCGCGGAACCTGCCGAGCACGACGTCCATGCCGCCGCGCGCACTGATGATCAGGTCGCAGACTTCGCGCACTGCGCCGTGCCCGCCCGCACGTGTCGTCTGCCAGTGTGCGAGGGGTTTGATCAACGCATGCGCATTCGGCACGGTGATCGCGAAGCCGACGTGTTCCATCGCCGACAGATCGGGCAGGTCGTCGCCGCAGAACGCGACTTCGTCGCGTCCGATGCCGAGTTCGTCCATCAGCCGTTGCACGCGCGCACGCTTGTTGCGTTCGCCGAGGAACACCCGCTCGATGCCGAGATCGCGCATGCGATTGCTGACCGCCGGCGTGTCGCGCGCGGTGATCACGGCAACAACCACGCCGCTGTCGATCAGCAGTTTCAGGCCAAGACCGTCGTGCGCATGGAACTGCTTCGCCTCGTGGCCCGAATCGCTGTAGAACAATCCACCGTCAGTCATCACACCGTCGACGTCGAAGCAGGCGAGACGGATGCGCGCGGCGCGTGAGCGGATGGCGTCGGGCACCCCGTCGAGCGCGGACCAGGACGTCATCGGTCAGACCACGCGCGCGCGCAGCAGATCATGGATGTTCAAGGCACCGACCAGCTTGCCGCCGCCGTCGACCACCAGGAGCGCGTGGATCTTGAAGTCTTCCATCAGTCGCGCCGCTTCGACCGCGAGCTTGTCCGAGGTGATGGTCTTGGCGCGCGTGGTCATGATCGCGTCGACCGCGGTGCTGCGCAGCTCGATCTCGGCATCGTCGAGGGTGCGGCGCAAGTCGCCGTCGGTGAACACGCCGAGCAACTGTTGTTGTGCATCGACGACGGCCGTCAGTCCGAGACCCTTGCGCGTCA
>JAYUXS010000174.1:0-1848 GCA_043752845.1 Lysobacterales bacterium
TGGGTCACTGCGCGCAAGTCCTGGCCATTGATCGAGATGGCGCCGCCATCGACGTCGTAGAAGCGATAGAGCAGACGCGCCAGGGTCGACTTGCCGGCACCGGTGGTGCCGACCACGGCGACGGTATGCCCGGCGGGAATCTCGAAACTCAGGTCGTGCAGGATCTGCCGGCGCGGGTCGTAGCCGAAGGCGACACGGTCGAACTTTACGGCGCCGCCGTTGGCGACCAGTGGCTTGGCATCCGGCGCGTCCTGCACGTCGCGCGATTCGGCGAGCAGGGCGAACATGCGCTCGATATTGGTGATCGCCTGCTTCACTTCGCGATAGACCATGCCGAGGTAATTCAGCGGAATCGACAGCTGCAGCAAGAAGGCGTTCACCAGCACCAGATCGCCGATGCTCATCGCTCCAGAAACCACGCCGGCTGCAGCCCGCCAGACCAGCAGCGACAAACCGATCGCGACGATGCTGCTTTGGCCGATGTTGAGCACCGCCAGTGTTTTCAGGCTGCGCACGCGGGCGTTTTCCAGCGTCTGCAGGCCGTGGTCGTAGCTCTGCGCCTCGAAGCGTTCGTTGTTGAAGTACTTGACTGTCTCGTAGTTCAGCAGCGAATCGACGGCGCGGGCATTGGCATTGGTGTCGGCCTCGTTCATCGCCTTGTAGTAACGGATGCGCCATTCAGTCACCGAAAACGTTAAGGCCACATAGGTGACCAGGGTGCCGAGCGTGATCCAGGCAAACGAGGCATCGAAGCTGCGCACCAGAATCACGCAGACGATGGTGATTTCGAGCAACGTCGGAATGATGGTGTAGACGGTCCAGTCGAGCAGGTCGGAAACGGCGCCCATGCCGCGTTCGAGATCGCGCGACACGCCGCCGGTCTTGCGTTCCAGATGGAAGCGCAGCGACAGCGCATGCAAGTGCTCGAATACGGCGAGCGTGATCGAGCGCGCGGTGCGCGCCATCACCCGCGCGAAAACGATCTGCCGCAGTTCGGTGAAAAATGTCGAGGCGAGGCGCAGCGCACCATAGGCGCTCAGCAGCAATACCGGCACCGTCAACGGCGCGAGCTTCGGGTCGAGTGCATCCACGATCTGCTTGAGCAGCAGGGTGACGCTGATCATCGCCAGCTTGGCACCGATCAGGAACACCATCGCCACCAGAATGCGCCAGCGGAAGCGCCACAGATACGGCCAAAGCGCGCGCATCGTCGCGAGTCCGCCTTGCGGGACCGTTGCCATGGGCTGCACCGGGTTCAAGTTTGCGGACATCGGCACCTCTCGGGTTTTGGCCCGCTATCATGACCGAGTCGACCCTGTCGGAGATCGTGATGCGCCATCTGCTGCTGTCTGCCCTGATGTTCTTCGCGACCGCCGGTCTTGCCAGTGACACGGCCGTGCCGGCGACGCCCGCGCCCGCGGGCGCTGCGGTCTATTTCATCGCGCCGGAAGCCGGTGCCGTGATCAAGGGCGAGATCACCGTGCGCTTCGGTTTGCGCGGTATGGGCGTCGCTCCGGCAGGAATAGCGGTGGCGAACACCGGTCACCACCACCTGCTCATTGATGTCGACGTGCCACCCAAGGCCGGCGAGGCCATCGTCAATGACGAGCAACACCGGCATTTCGGCGGTGGCCAGACCGAGGTCACGCTCGAACTCGCGCCTGGCAAGCACAGTCTGCAACTGCTGCTCGGCGATCACCTGCATCGTCCCCACGACCCGCCGGTGCTCTCGGAAAAAATCAGTGTCACGGTGGAATAAGCCGGGAGGCGAGTATCACGTCGCCCCATTCGCCCACAGGGTTTCGAGAATCTTTTCATCGGCGACTGACGCCACGATCTCGGCGCGAC
>JAYUXS010000175.1:0-1842 GCA_043752845.1 Lysobacterales bacterium
ATGTTGTAGACGATGGAATTGCCGGTGCCGCTCGGTGTCAACAAGGCAGCGCTCGTGTACCACTTGGGGCGACCCTGGGCGTCATAGACATAGGCGGCAAAAAACACCTGCTTGTCCTCGATCTCAATGGCGAGTCCAGTACCCGATTCGGAGGCGGTGTACCAGAAGCCGGAGGCCGGCGTGTACGCCTGTGCGGAGCCGGCGGCGAGGACGGCGAAAGCGGCCAAGGCGTGCGTGACGGAAGAACGGTTCATCGAAAAACTCCTGTCTAAACTCGGGGCACAATGCGGTGCCGGTACTGAATCGGTGGTGACTCGTCCGACTATACTGTGACCGCCATTCAGCCTGCGATGCCATGCCTGCCAACGCCGCCGACCGCCTGATCGACATCGGCGCCAATCTGACCCACGAAAGCTTTTCGCACGATCTCGACGCGGTGCTCGAGCGCGCGCGCGCGGCTGGCGTCGAACGCATCATAGTCTCTGGTGCGTCGCGCAGCGGCAGCGTCGAAGCGCAGCAGCTGGCGGTCACCTACCCGTGCGTGCTGTATGCGACCGCAGGTCTGCATCCCCATCACGCGCACGAATACGATGCCGACATGGATGCGCTGTTCCGCAGTCTGCTCACGCATCCGGAAGTGCTCGCGGTTGGCGAGTGTGGTCTTGACTACAACCGCGATTTCTCACCACGCGCAGCGCAGCAATTCGCCTTCGAACAACAGCTGCAGATCGCCATCGATGTACAGAAACCGCTGTTCCTGCACCAGCGCGATGCGCATGCCGATTTCATCCGCATCATCGATGCCGTGCGCGCACGTCTACCGCCGCTGGTCGTGCACTGTTTCACCGGCGAGCGTGCGGAACTGATCGACTACCTCGATCGCGACTTTCATATCGGCATCACCGGCTGGATCTGCGACGAACGCCGCGGTCAACATTTGCGTGAGCTGGTGAAGCTCATTCCGGCTGATCGCCTGATGATCGAGACCGACGCGCCCTATTTGCTGCCGCGCACGCTGAAACCGAAGCCGAGTCATCGCCGCAACGAACCGAGCATCCTGCCGCACATCTGCGAAGAGATTGCGCGCGACCGTGGCGAAAGTTTTGCCGTCACCGCCGCGAACAGTCGCGCGACGGCACAGCGGTTCTTCCGGTTGCCGGACTGATCAGCGGACGCCGATCACGTTAGGCGCGCAAACCGGTGCCTTTCGCGAGTAGCCGCATGGCGACGATGCCGAGCACGGTGGTGAACCCGATCATCACCGCAAACGCGGTCGCGAGCGGCACGTCGGAAACACCGAGCAGGCCGTAGCGAAAGGCGTTGACGGTGTAAAGAATCGGGTTCAGTTGCGACAGCTTCTCCCAGAACGGCGGCAACAGACTGACGCTGTAGAAGACGCCGCCGAGATAGGTCAGCGGCGTCAGGATGAAGGTCGGCACGATCGAGATGTCGTCGAATTTTTTCGCATACACGGCATTGATGAAACCGGCGAAGGCGAACATCAGCGAAGTCAGCAGCAAGGTCGCGAGCGTTACCAGCGGATGCTGGATGCGCACGCTGGTGAAACACAGCGCGACGACCACGACGATCGCGCCGACCATCATCCCGCGCGCCACCGCGCCGAGTGTGTAGCCGGTCAGGATCACCCAGTTCGGCGTCGGGCTGACCAGCAATTCCTCGATGAAGCGCTGGAACTTCGCACCGAAGAAACTCGAAACGATGTTGCCGTAACTGGTCTGGATCACCGCCATCATGATCAGGCCGGGGACGATGAAATCGATGTAGCGCATGCCGTGCATGTTGCCGATGCGCGCGCCGATCAGATTGCCGAAGATCACGAAG
>JAYUXS010000176.1:0-4549 GCA_043752845.1 Lysobacterales bacterium
TCGATGAAATCGATGCCGTAGGCGTTGTGCTCGTCGATGCCGGTCGCGATCGCGAACACGTTCGGATCGAAGATGATGTCTTCCGATGCGAATCCGACCTCGTTGACAAGCAGGTTGTGCGCGCGCGTCAGAATCTCGACCTTGCGCAGCATGGTGTCGGCCTGGCCGGTTTCGTCGAAGGCCATGACCACGACCGCAGCACCATAGCGCTGCACCTTGCGCGCCTGTTCCAGGAAGGCGGCTTCGCCTTCCTTCAGCGAAATCGAATTGACGATGGCCTTGCCCTGCACACACTTCAGGCCGGCTTCGATCACTTCCCATTTCGAGGAGTCGATCATCAGCGGCACGCGCGCGATATCCGGCTCGGACGCGATCAGATACAGGAATTTCTGCATCGCCGCTTTCGAGTCGAGCAGGCCCTCGTCCATGTTCACGTCGATGATCTGAGCGCCGCTTTCGACTTGCTGGCGCGCAACGACGAGCGCTTCGTCGTAACGGTCGTCCTTGATCAGTTTCCTGAATTGCGCCGAACCGGTGACATTGGTGCGTTCGCCGACGTTGACGAAGTTCGTCGTCGGTGTGATCACGAAAGGTTCGAGCCCGGCAAGACGCGTATAGGGCGCGGGCGTGGCGACCGTGCGCGGCGGGACACCGCGCACCGCGTCCGCGATGGCGCGGATGTGTTCGGGTGTGGTGCCGCAACATCCGCCGACGATGTTCAACAGCCCGGCTTGCGCGAACTCGCCCAGCACCGCCGCCATGTCTTCGGGCGTTTCGTCATAGCCGCCAAACGCATTCGGCAGACCCGCGTTCGGATGGGTGCTGACGAAGGTGTCGGCAATTTCGGAAAGAACGTCGAGGTGAACGCGCAAGTCTTTCGCCCCGAGCGCGCAGTTGAAACCGATCGACAACGGCTTCGCGTGTTTGACCGAGTACCAGAATGCTTCAGCAGTCTGGCCAGACAGGGTGCGCCCGGAGCGATCGGTAATCGTGCCCGAGATCATCACCGGCAAGCGTGCGCCACGGGCTGCGAATACTTCGTCGAGGGCGAACAGCGCGGCTTTCGCATTCAATGTGTCGAAAATGGTTTCGACCATGATCGCATCCGAGCCGCCATCAATCAGACCGTCTGCGGCTTCGCGATAGGTCGTGACCAGGGCGTCGAAATCGATGTTGCGGAAGCCCGGGTTGTTGACGTCCGGCGACAGCGACGCGGTGCGACTGGTCGGGCCGAGAACGCCGATCACGAAGCGTGGTTGTTGCGGTGTCGTCGCTTCCATCGCGTCGCATTCGATGCGCGCCAGACGTGCGCCTTCGCGATTGAGCTCGAAGACGATGCGTTCGAGTTCGTAGTCGGCTTGCGAGACCTGGGTGGCGTTGAAGGTGTTGGTCTCGATCAAGTCGGCGCCGGCTTCGAGATACAGGCGGTGCACTTCGCAAATGAGCTGCGGCTGGGTCAGCGACAACAAGTCGTTGTTGCCTTTCAGGTCCTTGTGGGCGTGGTCATGATCATGCGCATGCAAATGTGCGCAGCCGGGACCGTGTCCGTGGCCGGGCAGGAAGCGCTCGCCGCGGAATCCGGCCTCGTCCAGCGGATGACGCTGCAGCATCGTGCCCATGGCGCCATCGAGGATCAGGATGCGCTCGGTGAGCGCCGATTCGAGCTTGGCAACACGATCGGGTTTCAACCAGGGCAGGGTGTTCATGGCTTGCGCGCCAGCAGGGTCAGTACCTCGAAATGCGGCGGACGTTTTTCGCGCGAACTGATCTCGCAGTCGACGACATCGAGTCCCGCTTTCTTCGCGAGCTTCTTCAGTTCATCGACGGTGAAACCGGGATTGCAGTGATCGAATTCCTCGACCACGCTGCGATGCGCATGCTTGTTCAAGGTCAGCGCCAGTAGCCGGCCACCCGGGCGCAACATGCGTACCGCCTCACGCACCGCTTTCGCTGGCTCGGCCGAGTAGGTGAGCGCGTGCATCAGCAAGACCAGATCAAAGCTCGAGTCCGGCAAGTCCAGTGCGTGCATGTCGCCGTGCGCGACGCGCACATGACGCAGCGGTTTCAGACGTTCGCGTGCCGAGGCGATCACGCGTTCGCTGGTGTCGACGCAGGTGATCGACTTTGCATGTGGCGCCAGCAATTCAGCGAGCACACCGTCGCCGGAAGCAACGTCGAGCACGTCACCGAGTTCGACCAGATGCATCACGCCGCGCGCGAGCGCTTCCCAGGAACGTCCGGGCGAGTAGTGGCGTTCCATGTCGCCGGCGACCGCGTCGGCCCAGCCTTCGGCGCGTGCGCGTTTCGCGAGCACATCAGGCATGCGTCGCGCATCGTCTTCGAGCAGCGCGTCGTCGATCGAACGCCGCAGCGTCTGCCACACCAGGGTGTGCTTGTCGTCGAGTTCGGCGTTGAACCGGTAATACGCCGAGACGCCAGCGCGACGATCGCGCACCAGATCGAGTTCCTTGAGCTTCGCAAGGTGGGTGGACACGCGCGGCTGCGCCAGCTGCGTCACTGCCGCCAGTTCGGCGACGGTCAGTTCCTCGACTTCGAGCAGCACCAGCAGACGCACGCGCGTCGCGTCACTCAGCGTCCGGAACAGGCTCGACAGGTCAGTCAAATCCATATTTATCGTTATATCGCGATGAAAAGATGCGCCACGGTAATCGGGGCCGTGGCAATGGTCAATGGCAGGCGGTTCCGATATCTTCCGCGCCCTCATGCAGTTCGACTCCTTCACATTCCTGCTGTTCTTCGCGCTGGTGCTGTTGGGCGCGGCCCTGTGCAGGACTTGGTCGACGCGCAAGTCGTTCCTGCTGTTGGCCAGTTATCTGTTCTATGCAGGTTGGAGCCCGTTGTTTGCACTGTTGTTGGCGGCGAGCAGCGTCATCGACTGGTTGTTGGCGCGCAATATCAGTCGGGCACTGCAGCCGGGCGGGCGCCGCTTCTGGCTGGTCGTGAGCCTGATCATGAATCTTGGCCTGCTCAGCCTGTTCAAGTACGGCCAGTTCCTGCATGACAATCTGGCCGCGCTGCTCGGGCCCATTGGTATCGAACTGGCGCCTTGGCAGCTTGGATTGGTGCTGCCGGTCGGCATTTCGTTCTACACGTTCCAGTCGATTTCCTACACGATCGATGTTTACCGTCGGCGTGTTGAGCCGATTCGCTCGCTGCGCGACTTCTGCCTGTTTGTCGCATTTTTTCCGCAACTGGTCGCCGGTCCGATCGTCCGCTTCGAGATGTTCGCACCGCAATTGCAAACGCCGCGTGTCATGAGCGCGGACGCGATGGCGACCGGCATGCTCTGGCTGCTGTGGGGACTGTTCGAGAAGATTGTTCTGGCCGACAGCCTGTTCGCGCCAGTGGCCGATCTCGCCTGGGCAAATCCCGCGGCCGACTGGGCGTCGCTCAGCGCGATCGGTGCACTCGCATTCGCTGGTCAGATCTTTTGCGACTTCGCCGGTTATTCCTGTTGTGCGATCGGTGTTGCACGCTGTCTCGGTTTCCAGTTGCCGATCAATTTCAACAATCCCTACGCGGCGGCCGGATTCAGCGACTTCTGGCGGCGCTGGCACATCAGTCTTTCGACCTGGCTGCGCGACTATCTATACGTCGGACTCGGCGGCAATCGCGGATCGCGCGCGCGTACCTATCGAAACCTGATGTTGACGATGCTGTTGGGCGGGCTCTGGCACGGCGCCGGTTGGAACTTCGTGCTGTGGGGCGGACTGCATGGCACGCTGTTGGTGATCGAACGCCTCGTGCGCGAAAAGTTCGGCGTTGACGCCGCGCAATCGCGGGGCGTGTCGCGTGTGTTGTGGACGCTGGTCACGCTGACTTGCGTCGTGCTGTTGTGGATTCCGTTTCGGGCACCGGATCTCGCGTCGACCGGCGTGTATCTGGGCAGCTTGCTCGGTGACTGGTCGGCGCCAACGTTCCATATGTGCGCAGCCTTGATCGGATTCGTGCTGCTGGTGGCGGTGCAATGGATCGCGCGCGAACGCTTGCTTGATGCGTGGATCGAAGCGACGCCGTCCATCTTGCTACCGGCATTCATGGCGCTGCTGCTGGTGATGATCGTGCTTTCTCCGGGAGACAATCATGCCTTCATCTACTTCCAGTTCTGATCAGCACGCCGATCAGCCGACGCGCTCGGCGCGGACCTGGGCGGTGATTTGGCTGATCGCGCTGGTCCTGGCCTGCGTTGCGCTGGTGCTGGTGGATCGTCACTGGCGCGGACTAGGCCGCGAAGCGCAGATCATCGACAGCAAACAGCTGTGGTCGTTGCAGCGCGACCGCGTCTACGATCGCGACGAGCTGCCGGTCGTGTTTCTGGGCGCGTCGCGAACCCTTTACGGCATCGAACCCAAAGCTTGGCGTGAGCGAAATCCAGCGCATAAACCCATTCAATTGGCGGTGAATGGCCATCACCCGCTAGCGGTGCTGTTGGATCTCGCCCGCGACGACGACTTCAATGGCTTGGTGCTGGTGGACGTCGACCCTTATGCGCTGCTCGCGCAGTATCAGGGCATGCAGCAACCCTGGG
>JAYUXS010000177.1:0-4547 GCA_043752845.1 Lysobacterales bacterium
CGACATCCACGCCACCGTGGTCGCCGACGTGCACCGCGACCCGAACAGCATCGATTCGCCGATCGTTGCCGCGGAATTCTGTTCCACCTCGTTGGCATCGCAGGGTTGGTCGGCGGAAATGTTCAACCCGCGCCTGGCACAAAATCCGCACGTCAAATACGGCAACTCGACGAAACGCGGCTACATCGCATTCGATGTCAATGCGCGCGGCTGCGACGCGCGTTTGCGCGTACTGGATGACGAGAAGCAACGCGATTCGGAAGTGTCCACGCTGATCAGCTTTCGCGTCGAAGCAGGCAAAGCCGGTGTCAACAAGGCTTGACGATGATACCTGCCGGCTACATGGCGAAACGCGTTGTCGCCCGACCGGAATGGATCGGATCTGATGCAGTCACCGACATTTACTCGCTCAGCAATTGCGTTTCGGATGACTTCGCCGACCACATCAACTCATGGAAGCACAACGCCTATTGGCTATTTGATTCACCGGACGTCATTGAACTTGTTGCGGCCGAATTGAAAGTGTCGTTGTCCGGCACGTCATTCCGACAGAAGCCTGCTACCTCGGCTGGCAGGAGTCACTCGTGCCAGACCATGACCGACGCGCGACCAGCGCCACCGTCAGCCGTACGGTACTGACTAGCAACGCCTTGTTTTTCAACGGTTTCGAATAGATTGTTCGAAACCGATGGGATGCGCGCTGGCAGCGGCCGGATTTTCCGGGCGCCGCCAGCCGCAGCCATTCGCACGCCGTGAGACAGTTTGCAGGGACGCTCGCAGCCGTTGCCGAATGGCGCCGGATACTGTACAAATTTACAGCATGAACGAACCCCTGAGCGAACGTCAGAAGGATGTGCTGGCGCTGATCCGTGCCTCGATCGCGGAACGCGGCTACCCGCCTACGCGATCCGAGATTTCGGCGGCGCTCGGCGCCAGCAGCCCGAATGCGGCGGAACAACATCTGCGGGCATTGGCACGCAAGGGTTACATCGAAGTGCTGCCGATCGCGCGCGGCATTCGGGTGCTGGCCGGCGCGAAGCGTCGGAGCCTCCCTCATCTGCCTTCGGCACCTTCTCCCGGGGGGAGAAGGAAAAGCACTGGGGTGCGCAGGAACACTGGATCACTGCTGCGTCTGCCGCTGATCGGTCGGGTCGCCGCCGGTATGCCCATCCTCGCCGAGCAAGCGGTCGAAGACGAGATCGGCGTCGATGCCAACCTGTTCCATCCGCGCCCGGACTTCCTGCTGCGGGTACGCGGCGAAAGCATGCGCGATGTCGGCATCCACGACGGCGACTGGGTGGTCGTGCAGCACACCAGCGATGTCGCAAACGGCCAGATCGTGGTCGCCCGCATCAATGATGAAGCCACGGTCAAGACCTTCGAACGCAAGGGCACACGCATCCG
This sequence comes from Lysobacterales bacterium, assembly GCA_043752845.1. Classification (GTDB taxonomy): domain Bacteria; phylum Pseudomonadota; class Gammaproteobacteria; order Xanthomonadales; family Ahniellaceae; genus JADKHK01. Next base: position 1,405 of record JAYUXS010000177.1, read on the forward strand.
CCTGCTGCCGGCCAACCCCGATTTCCAACCGATCGAAATCGACGCAGACACGCCCGCCTTCATCATCGAAGGCCGCGTTGTCGGCGTCATCCGCAAAGGACTCTGAAGTGGCTGCGACGATCGAATCACTGCTTGAACGCCCCGATGTCTGGCGCGCCGGTTTGCGCCATGCCACGACGCCGGTGATCGCCACCGGCCATCGTGAACTCGACGAAGCCCTGCCCGGTGGCGGCTGGCCGCTGCAAGCGCTGACCGAAATCTGCCATTCCCGCGATGGCCTCGGCGAATTGAGCTTGATGCTGCCCGCGTTCGCGCAAGCGATGGCGGACAAGCGCTGGTTGCTGTTCATCTCGGCACCGCATGTGCCGCATGCACCGGCGCTGGCTGCAGCGGGCATCGATCTCGAACGCTTCGCCCATCTGCGTTGTGCCACCAGCGATCAGGCGCTGTGGGCCGCGGAACAGGCCCTGCGCAGCGGCGTCTGCGGCGCGCTCGCCCTGTGGCTGGGGCATTGCGAAACCAATGCATTGCGCCGACTGCAACTCGCAGCCGAAGCCGGACGCAGCCTCGCGGTGCTGCTGCGACCGCTCGCGTTTGCCGAGAAAGCATCGCCGGCGGCACTGCGTATCGCCCTCGATGGTGATGCGCTGCGCATCGTCAAATGCCGCGGTGCGCTCGGTGATGTCGCGCGCTTCGTGCTGCGCCGTTCAGTGCGCGGCGTCAGCGTGCATCGGGCGCAGGACAGTGCGCGCGTCGTGCCGTTCGCGCGGGCACGCTGAGGCGCGCATGCTCTGGCTCGCTCTCCAGTTCACGCGGCTTGCGCTCGATACCCGCCCTGGTGCCGAAGACGCCAGCACGCCGCTCGCGATCGTCGAATCGATCGGTGCACGCCGCATCGTGATCGCCGCGAATGCCGCAGCGCGCACCCGCGGCGTGCGTTGCGGCCAAGTACTCGGCGCCGCGCAGGCCTTGTGTGCCGATCTGCAGACCGAGCTGCGTCGCACGAACGATGAAGAGGTGGCGATGCAAAGCTTGGCGCTGTGGGCGCTCGGCTACAGCTCGCTGGTCGCACGCCATGGCCGCGACACCTTGCTGATCGAGATCGGCGCCTCGTGCCGCCTGTTCGGCAACGAACGGCGCCTGCTGCAGGCGATCGGACTGGATCTGGCCGACGACGGTTACGCCTGTGTTGCCGGCATCGCTGCCACCGCTGCGGCCGCCCGCCTGTTTGCCTGCGCCGATGCCACGCGCATCGTGCGTGACGTGCAGGACCTGCGCGCCGCGATCACGCCGATCGCGCTCACTCACGGCGATTTGCCGGCGGTCACCCGCGACGCCCTGGCCAGTGTCGGCGTGCGCGATTACGGTGCCTTGTTGCGCCTGCCGCGCAATGAACTGGCACGTCGCTTCGGACAGATCGTGCCCGACCATCTCGATGCACTGCTTGGTCGCCGCGCGGAAACCATCGTCCCGATCCGCACCGAATCACGTTTCCGCCAGAAACTCGAATGGCCGTATGCGATGACGGACACGCAGGCCCTGCTGTTCCCGGCCCGGCGCCTGATCGTCGCTGCTGCACACTGGCTGATCGCCTGTCAGAAATCGGTGCTGCAACTGCGCTTGTCGTTCGCGCATGAAGGTCATGCCGATACCGTGATCGATATCGGTCTCGGCCAGGCGAGCGCGGACCGCGAACACCTGATCGCCGTGGCGCGTGCGCGTCTCGATCGCCTGACGCTGCCGCAAGGCGCCTGTGCGCTGACGCTCGAACTCGTCGGCACCGAAGCCTTGTCGGCGCCCTCGCGTGACCTGTTCGTGCGCCAGGGTGAATCTGCGGAAGACGCGCAGCAATTGCTGGAACGTCTGCAAGGGCGACTCGGCGATGGCGCCGTCGAACGCTTCGTGTTGCGTGAGGATCATCGGCCGGAACGTGCGGCGACGACGACATTTGTAGGAGCGCCATTCATGGCGCGACCGGTGATGGCGCGGCGCGTGGGGAATCGTGTTGTGGATCGCGTGGCGGATCGCGCCATGAATGGCACTCCTACAAAACTCCGCCCCCTGTTCCTGCTCGAACAACCACAACCCCTCGCGCAATGGCCGAGCTTCGACTGGCGCAAGACACGACTCAGCTTGCCCGAGCGTATCGAAAGCGGCTGGTGGGACGACGCCGACGCGACCCGCGACTATTACCGCGTCGACCAGCAAGACGGCCCGCGCCTGTGGGTCTTCCGCGAGCGCCAGTCGCCGCAGGACTGGTTCGTGCAAGGGGTGTACGCGTGAATCGCCATGGATGCCTTGCCCGCCTACGCCGAACTGCATTGCCTCTCCAACTTCACGTTTCTGCGCGGGGCGTCGAGTGCGATCGAGCTTTTCCAGCGCGCCGGAAAACTGGGTTATACGGCGCTCGCGATCACCGATGAGTGCTCGTTGGCCGGCATCGTCCGAGCACACGAAGCAGCGCTGAAGACCGGACTGCGGCTGATCGTCGGTGCCGAATTCCGGCTGCTCGAAGGAACTAGGCTGGTGCTGCTGGTCATCGACCATGCCGGCTATACCAACCTCTGCCGCATCATCACGCACGGCCGGCGTGCTGCCGGGAAAGGCGAATATCGACTCGCGCGCGATGATTTCAGCGGACATGGCGAGGGGCTGATCGCGTTGCTGCTCACAGATACCGACCTGTCTCCGGACCGAAGCGCAGCAAGGGAGAGGCTGGGTGGGGGTGAACTCATCAGCGACGCATCGGTCGCCTGGGCCAGACAGCATTTCGGCGAACGTGTGCATCTCGCGGTCGAACTGCATCGCGGTGCCGATGACGCGGCGCGTCTCGCTGCACTGCTCGCACTCGCGCAACAGCATGAGCTGCCGCCGTTAGCCTGCGGCGACGTGCACATGCATGTGCGTGCGCGCCGCGCGTTGCAGGACACGCTGACCGCGATCCGTCTGAACACGACCGTGGCCGAAGCCGGTTCGGCGCTGTATCCGAACGGCGAACGGCATCTGCGCACGCGCGACGACCTGCTTGATCTGTATCCGCGTGCGCTGCTCGCAGCCAGTGCGGATATCGCAGCGCAATGCCGCTTCTCGATGAAGGACCTGAACTACACGTATCCACATGAACTGGTGCCTGAAGGGTCGAC
>JAYUXS010000178.1:0-1838 GCA_043752845.1 Lysobacterales bacterium
AACGATGCGACCATCGGGGCGAATCGCGATATCGGTGCCGAAATCGTTGAACTGTCCGGCAACATCGAGTGGCAAGAAGGTCTTCCCCTCATCGCCAAAATCGGTATCGACGCTTCCGTCGTTTCGAAACCATACGACTACCATGTCGTATTCGTTGCTCAGCCGGAATGCGGAACCGACGGCAATGAAGCGGCCATCGTCCTGGACCACCAACGCGCGCAGATAGTGCAAGCTGGCATCCGTGATCGTCGGCGAGCTCAGACCGGCGCCCGCCGCATATTCGGGATCGAACGCACCCGCGACCGTCAACCGCGTCGTGAACGGACGCAGCGGACCAACGTTGTCTCGATCACTGCATTCGCCAACGACGGTGACGCCGCCATTCGGGCCACCCAGTGCGATGTTCTCAACTCGGCAATCCTCGTTGGTATAGGAGAAGGCGCGGATTTCCCGACAGCCGGCAATGCCGTAGGTCGCATCGAAGTTGCCGGCAGCGTTCAAGCGGCACACGAATCCGCGCCAGAAACCGTTGATGATCATGGTGCCGGCAATCAGGGGTTTGCCGTCGGGTTGGACGCGCGCGTTGAGTCCGAAATATGCCGTCGCGGCGATCGGGAATGGTGTCGCGACGACACCGGTGCCGCCACCAAAGCCCACATCCAGGGCCAGTCAGCGGACAGCAGTCGCGCAATCGGCAATCTTGGATTGGCATCGAGCATGTTGTATTCGCCAAACAGCCAAGTCCGCCCAAATGGCGACAGTGCAACGGCACCGAGACAGGGCGAAGCACCTGACTGATTCGGGAATTCACTCACTACCGTGCGACCGAACACGGTGCCGTAGTTGTCGCCGATGACGCCGTCCGGGTTCGAGGCCGAGACACATCCGGCGATCGACATCAGCAGGGAAACAGCAAACGTTCCGAATCGCTTCATCGCTTATCCAAAGGTTGGGGTCACCCTTGGACATACGCGAACTCCGTTGCGCAGGGATCAACGAATCTGAAACGCCTTACAGTTTCGTCAGCGCGTCATAGCCGCCGGCAATGCCCTTGGTCGCGATGGCGACGGCATTGTGCGCGTGCAGGCTTTCGTAGTGTGAGGCGCGCAGCCAAAAGTCGGTGATGCATTCGTAGCGTTCGAGCGCCTGCTGGATGCGGCGCGCGGCGTCCTCGCAGAACATCAGGTTGGCGCCGTTGAGGCGCGCGAAGGCCTGTTCGTCTTCGCGTTTGACCGCGGTTTGTACCGGTGTCATCAGCGCGGCTTCGACTTGGTCGATCAGCGCCAACAGCGGTATCGTCGACTCCTCCGGCCGCATGCGCACGCAAACTTCGGCACCCGAACGCTGGGCATGTGGCGTGGCATTGATGCCTTGTTCCGACCCCAACCACGCCAGCACGCGCTCGAACTGGACGGACTCTTGCGCTGTGCCATTCGCTAAAGCGAAGTCCGCCTTGAACTGTTCCTGGATCAACTGGCGCGCAAGTGCCGCGGACGACGGACAGGTACTCGAATAGGTGACTTCGAACGCCGTTTCCAGCGCGAACCCGTGTTCATCCAGCACCGCCGTGATCACCACCGGATACGCCTTCCATCCGCTGTTCGCGCTCACCAGCGCTGGACGCCGCAGCAGGCAATCGAAAGCGATGCGCAACATCGCCCGGCTCGACAGTTCGCGCTGCGAGGCGACGAATTCGCCGAGCACGCGCTGCAACAGGGCGGGCGTCAATTCCGCCGATGCGAGTTCGCGGTCGAGCAATAGATAGAGTCGCGACATGTGGATGCCGCGTGCTTGCGGCTGTTGCAGATTCACGAACGCCGCGACGCGTGCCGGCGTCT
>JAYUXS010000179.1:0-4532 GCA_043752845.1 Lysobacterales bacterium
ACATCAAGCTGGGCCAGTCGGCCACCACGCTGTCAGGCGGCGAGGCGCAGCGCGTGAAGCTGTCGAAGGAGCTCAGCCGCCGCGACACCGGCCGCACCCTGTACATCCTCGACGAACCGACGACCGGCCTGCACTTCCACGATGTCGCGCAATTGCTCGGTGTGTTGCACCGGCTGCGCGATGACGGCAATACCGTCGTGGTGATCGAACACAATCTGGACGTGATCAAGACCGCCGACTGGATCATCGATCTTGGCCCGGAAGGCGGTGCGCGTGGCGGACGCCTGGTCGCGACCGGTACGCCGGAACAAATCGCCGCACACCCGCATTCGCATACCGGACACTTTCTGAAGCGACTGCTGGACGCAGCATCGTCGATAAAGGCGAAGTCCAAGCCGGCCAAACGAGCCAAAAAATGACGACATCGACGAGCACTGAACCCAAACTGCCCGAACTCAAACTGCTCGTGCGCGCACCGGTGACCGTGCGCTGGGGCGACATGGATGCCTACAACCACGTCAACAACGCGGTCTATGCGACCTATATCGAAGAAGCGCGAATCCGCTGGTTTCGCAGCCTGCATCCTAACTGGAAGGGCGCAGAGACGGCGCCGATCCTCGCGGCCTTGAGCATGAATTTCCGCCGTCCAATCGAATGGCCGGCGGAACTCGTTGTCGACATGTATGCCGGTCGGATCGGTCGCAGTTCATTCACCGCAGTCTTTCGCATTGTCGACCGCGACCAGCCGGACACGCTGTATGCCGAAGGCGACAGCGTGATCGTCTGGATGGATCCGCGCAGTGGCAGTTCGATCCCCTTGCCCGAGCACGTGCGCAGCGCGTTGGCCTAAGGCTTCCAGTTTCGGAAGTACGAGATCCACTCCCGGTACTCGAGCGTGAAGCGCGTCGCCCGCAGGGGTCGCGTGCTGCTTGCCTGGCAGGGCACGTCGCCGACGATCTTTCCGCACAGCGAGTTGGTGTGCACGCCGATCACGGCGGGTACGCCGTTGAGATAGGTATACAGCGGCGAGCCGCTTTGACTCGCGCTCGCGTCGCAGGAATGGTCGAAACGGCGTGCCCACTGCGCACCGTCGACATCATGGAAATTGCCGATGCTGCAACTGCTGGCGTCGCCCCACAGGTGCCGATCGACACAAGTCAGCCCCGACGTCGGATCGTCGCCGACATCGTCGATGCGGGCATTGCCGTTCTGATCGACGGCATTGCACCAGGGAAAGCCGCGGTTGAACACGAGCGCAGACTGCAGCGAGGCATCGGCCAAGGCCGCGAAGCCCATCCAGCCGGTCTCATCGCCGAGACGATCGGGCAATACCAGGATGCCGAAATCATATTGACCCGACCCGCCCACCGGATTGGCCTGCCGCCATTGCCACGGCGTGAAGTACCAGGTGAACGCAGCGGACGGCAACTGTGATTGGCCATAACTCCAATTGCCACCGGCGCGACCGGGTGTGACGAAGAAACTGCCCGCCCAAGTGTTGGACGTCCGGTTGTACAGGCAATGCCCGGCGGTGACGATGTGACGCGGGCCGACCAATGTGCCGGTGCAGCGATTCGAGTGCTCGGCAATCGCGCGCCACGGCCAAGTGGTGGTGCCGGCCGTCAGCGAGGAGCGCAGCACACGGTTATCGCTGTTGTTGCTCCAGGCCTTGGGTGCAAACCCAGGTACCGGCGTGTCGGGATCGTCAGTCGGCGAAGCCCCGCCATTCGGCCCCGCAGGATTCTGGCGGCCGCGACGCGCCGTTTCCGCCTCGATATCGACGAGATCACCGGCAGCGAGCTGGATTCGGAATTCATTGCCGGTGGCCGGGTTGAACGCCGACACGCCGCCGACATCGGGCGATGGCACCGAGGCAGTCGCCAGCACCGGCGCCTCGTAGGCATCGCCGCTGATATTGCGTCCTTTACCGACGTACGTAATCGTCAACGCGACGGCCGGACCAGCGCCGGCAAAAAGGTTCTGTAGCGCCTCCAGGTGCGCGGCTTCCAGCACATCGCGGTCCTGCTGAATGCTGGGGTCGTCCTCGAAACCGTCGCCGTACATCACTTCACCGATGACCTGGGCGTGTCCATACAGCGGCAGCGCGAGCAGCATCATGGAAAGAACAACATGACGTGGAAACTGACGGATCAGGACGGACATGGACGGTTCTCCGGTTGCGACTCTTCACCCACATACGGACACGCGTCGGTTCAGGGATCACTGCAGCGGGCGCTGCCCATCAGGGCGACGGCGATTTGACGATCAGCGTGGTCGACCGGGTGACGCCCTTGCCGCGCAATTCGACTTTGCTCGACGCGCCTTCGGCGAGCGCACGCACCGGTCGAAACATCATCAGATGCAGGCCGCCCGGCTTCAGTTCGACGCGGCCATGCGCGGGCACGCGCAGTTTCGCCAGGCGACGCATACGCATCACACCATCATGCATCGACATCTCGTGCATCTCGATCGCGCCGAAATCGCTGCTTTCGACTTTGTCGATCACGACCTCGGCATCGCTGTCGTTCACCAGGGTCAAATAACCCGCCATCACTTTCGCGGTGGGCGGTGCCGCGCGAATCCAGGCGTCGGCGATCTGCAACCGCGACGAATCGGCCGCGTGGACGGCCGTGGATAGCAGGACAAACAGCAACAGCACAAGCAGCATCGAGAGCATCCGGATTTTCATGGCGGCTATGATACGAGCCCTTCCCGCCTAGCTGGTGAACCGCATGCTCGATCGTATCGAACACGACCGCATTCTCGAATTGCGTCTGGCGCGTCCGCCGGTCAATGCGCTGTCGCCGGCGCTCGTGGCCGAGCTGCGCCCAGCGCTCGCGGATGCGGCCGGTCAGGGTTTTCGCGCGGTCGTGCTGTCCGGTGCGCCGAAGATTTTTTCCGGTGGCCTCGACATCGTCGAACTGATCGAACTCGACCGCGCCGGCATGATCGCGTTCTGGTCAGATTTTTTCGGACTGATGGCGGCGATTGCGCGCAGCCCGATTCCCGTCGTCGCGGCGATCACCGGACATTCGCCGGCCGGCGGCGCAGTCCTGTCGATCTTCTGCGACTACCGCGTGATGGCGCGCTCGCCCGATCCGGAAAAGCCATTTCGCATCGGCCTGAACGAGGTGCAGGTCGGGCTGATGGTGCCGGAAGTGATCCAGCTCGCGCTGCGTCGCCTCGTGGGTGCGCATCGCGCGGAGCGGTTGATGGTGGCCGGCGCGATGATCGACAGCGATGAAGCCCTGCGCATCGGTTTCGTCGACGAGGTCGTCGCGGTGGATAGTGTCGTGCCGCGCGCGCTCGACTGGTGCCGCCAGCATCTCGCCTTGCCACCATTGGCGATGACCAATACCCGTCGCTTCGCACGCAGCGATCTCGCGGAGATCATGGGCGACGCCATCCGCTTCCCAGCCGAAGATTTCGCAGCGACCTGGTTCGGCGATGAGACACAGACGGTGTTGCGCGCCGTGATCGAGAAGCTGAAGACGAAGCGCTAGGCCGCAAGAGCACCGACATTTTCCGCGACGTGCTAATGCCCGTGCCGCGTCCAAAATTCGGCGGGCGTGATGATCGGATACTCCGCTGCGACTGCGAGCAGGTCCTTGTCGCCGGTGATCAGGTATTGCGCGTTTGCCGCTTTCCATGTCGCGAGCACCGGCTGATCGGCGGGGTCACGCAAGGATTCATCGACGTCCGCATCGGGTTCGACAATGTCGGCAATGAACATCAGGCTGTCCAGCAGGTCGCGAATCTCGGTCGCTGTCAGCGTGATGCGCGACAGCCGCGGCAAGACTCGGTGCAACTCATCGAAGATGTAGCGCGACAACACGACCTCGATGCCACCCTGACGCCAGGCACCGACGATGCGCCCCGGGACGCTACCGGGATAAGCCAGCCCGGACACGAGCACATTCGTGTCCAGCACCACGCGCATGCCCGACATCAACGCTGCCGTTCTTCGGCCACCAGGGCATCGATCTCGGCCAGGCCTTGATCGACCGATGCCTCGGCGTACGCATTCGCAATCCGCTCGCTCAACGCATCGAATCGCTCGCGCATGCGCCGGATGCGCGCAAACAACTCGGCATCCACCAAAGCCGCAACTGGCTTGCCGTCCTTGTTGATGACGATGCTGTCGTTGCGAAATTGCACCTGATTGAGCATCTCGCCCAGGTTCTGCCGGAAATTCACCGCCGTGACTTCAGTAATCATTGCACCCTCTGGCCATATCGTTCGATATGATCATTATGCTCTGGGCAACGATCGCAGTCCAACCTGTTGCCGGCCACAGTCGTCGCGAATCGCAGCCCGGTGTCCGATGCCTTCGACTATCCTCTGGTGCCCGGCTGACGACGGCATCGGCCGCTTCGCCGGATGCTCTAGCACGAGGCCAGCCGCCGAACTGTGCCGTCATGTAACCCTTCAGGAAAAATGCGCCATGACCACCATTGAGATCAACCTGCCCGACCAACTCGCCCAGGAAGCGCAGCGCGCCGGGCTGCTGACGTCCGCCACGTTTGAGCGGA
>JAYUXS010000180.1:0-4528 GCA_043752845.1 Lysobacterales bacterium
GGACGATGGCGTACTCGAAAAAATCACCGTCATTGGCCATCTGTTCGAAGGTTTCGCGGGACACGAAATGATAGTGCTTGCCGTCTTCCTCGCCCGGCCGCGGCCCGCGCGAGGTGTAGGAAATCGACAGCGAGATGCCCGGCTCTTTCGCCAGCAGCGCATTCACCAGCGTCGATTTTCCGGAACCCGAGGGTGCAGCAACGATAAACAATGAACCCGACATCGCTTCTCTCACTATTTCGACATGCTCTATTCAATATTCTCTATTCAATATTCTGCGCTTGCTCGCGCAGTTGCTCGATCAGCACTTTCAGTTCCACCGACGCTTGGGTGGTGCGCGTATCGACCGATTTCGAACCGAGCGTATTCGATTCGCGATTGAACTCCTGCATCAGGAAATCCAGCCGGCGTCCGATCGGCTCCGGCGCATCGAGCCGTGATCGTACTTCGGCGATATGTGCACCGAGGCGATCGATCTCCTCGTCGACATCGAGCCTGTGGAAGGCGAGCACCAATTCCTGCTCCAGCCGCCCGGGATCAAGCGGTTGTTTCAGCTCGGCGATGCGCGTCTCGAACTTGAGGCGCAACCCTGCACGGATGTCGGGGAGCCATTCACGCACCTGGGCCACGACGGCGGCAATGCCGTCAAGGCGCTCGACCAGCACCGTTTTCAGGCGCTCGCCCTCGCGCGAACGCGTCGCGATGAAATCGTCAAGGGCGCGGTCGAACAGGCCCATGGCCTCGTCGAACAGACTGGCATTGTCGACTTCCGGCTCATTGATCAGCCCGGGATACGACAACACCTCGAAGCGTGTCGGCGGGGTCGCCGTGGGCAACGCCATCGCGATCTCGCGCTCGAGTTTCTGCAGATTCGCGAGCATCGCCTGATTCAGGCTCAGCGCGGCATTGCTGGCGTCATTGCGAAAGCGCAGGGTGACATCGACCTTGCCGCGCGAGATGCGCTTCTCGATGCGTTCGCGCAACTTTGGTTCCAACGCACGAAATTCTTCCGGCAGGCGAAATCCGGTTTCGAGAAAGCGGTGGTTCACCGAGCGCAATTCGAACACGAGGCGTCCGCGCGCACTCGGGCCTTCGCTACTGGCATAGGCAGTCATGCTGCGGATCATCATCAGTCCTTGAGGTGCGGGCGGCCATGTTACGCTCCGCGCCCTTTTTTCCAAAGCGCGGCGCCGTCATGAGCAGTATTCAACGTCCCAGCGGTCGCGCCTGCGATGCCTTGCGCACGGTCACGATCGAGCGGCAATTCACGCGCCATGCCGAAGGTTCGGTGCTGGTCAGCTTCGGCGACACCAAGGTGCTGTGCACGGCCAGCGTCGAAGAAAAGGTTCCGGGCTTCCTGCGCGGCAAGGGCGAGGGCTGGATCACCGCCGAATACGGCATGCTGCCGCGCGCCACCAACTCGCGCAACGTGCGCGAGGCAACCACGGGCAAGCAGGGCGGGCGGACGCTTGAGATCCAGCGCCTGATCGGGCGCAGCCTGCGCGCCGTGGTCAATCGCGCTGCGCTCGGTGAACGCACGATTACGCTCGACTGCGATGTGTTGCAGGCCGACGGTGGCACGCGCACCGCGGCCATCACCGGCGCTTTCGTCGCGCTCGTCGATGCGGTGCGCACGACGATGAAGAAGGGTCTGATCAAGACCGATCCGATCCACGGCCAGATCGCCGCGGTTTCGGTCGGCATCTGGAAGGGCGTGCCGGTGCTCGATCTCGACTACGCGGAAGATTCAAGCTGCGAAACCGACATGAACGTGGTGATGAATGACGCGCTCGGTTTCATCGAGCTGCAGGGCACGGCCGAAGGCCATGCATTCCGACGTGACGAACTGGACGCCCTGCTCGCGCTCGCGTCCAAGGGCATCGGCGAGCTGCATGCCGCACAGCGCGAGGCGCTGTCGCGTTAGACGATGCGTCTCGTCGTCGCCACCGGCAACACGGGCAAACTCGCCGAGATCCGCGAGGTATTGGCCGATGCCGGTGTCGAATTGATCGCGCAGGGCGAACTCGGTGTCGACGACGAGGCCGTAGAGTCAGGCACCACATTTGTCGAAAATGCACTGATCAAGGCGCGCCATGCCGCAGCGATCACCGGCCTGCCAGCGCTTGCCGATGACTCCGGCCTGATCATTGACGCCTTGCACGGGGCACCCGGTCTGATCAGTGCCCACTACGCTGGCGTGCATGGCGATGCGCCGCGCAATATCGCGAAGGTGCTGGACGAAATGCGTGATGTGCCGATGCCACAACGCACCGCGCGTTTCTACAGCGTCGTGGTGTTGCTGAGGCACGCGAGCGACCCGCAACCGCTGATCGCCGAAGGCCTGATCGAAGGGCATATTCTGGAAGCGCCGCGCGGCACGAACGGCTTCGGTTATCAGCCGATCTTCCAGCTTCAGCAATACGCCGCCAGCGCCGCCGAGATCGATGCCAGCGTCTGGCACCGCATCAGCCACCGCAGCCGTGCCCTGGCCGCACTGCGCGTACGTTGGCCGTTCGGTTGAGCATGCTGTTGGCCGCGTCACCGCTCGCGCTCTATATCCACATTCCGTGGTGCGTGAAGAAGTGCCCGTACTGCGACTTCAATTCGCATGAACAACGCGGCGCGCCCGAACATGCGGCCTATGTCGAGGCCCTGCTCGCCGACCTGGATGCCGATCTCGCGCAATTCGAATTCGCGCGAGAGCGGGAGATCGTCTCGGTGTTTTTCGGCGGTGGCACGCCGAGCCTGTTCGCACCAGATCTGATCGCACGCATTCTCAATGGCTGCCGCGAACGTCTGCGCTTTGTTGATGGCGCCGAGATCACGCTCGAAACCAATCCGGGCACGGTCGAACACGGCCGCTTCGACGGCTACCGGCGCGCCGGCGTGAATCGCATCAGTTTCGGTGTGCAGAGTTTCGACGACGCCAAACTTGCCCGACTCGGGCGCATTCATTCGGCGCACGACGCCGAGGCCGCGCTCAAGGAGGCTCAGGATGCCGGCATCGCCGAGATCAATCTGGATCTGATGTATGCCCTGCCCGAGCAAACGCTGGCCGGCGCACTCGACGACATCGAACAGGCGATTGCGCTCGCGCCGACGCATCTGTCGCATTATCAGCTGACGCTGGAACCGAACACCGTGTTTGCGGCGAAGCCGCCGCCGCTGCCCGACGACGATCTGTCTTGGGACATGCAGGAGGCCTGTCAGGCGCGATTGATCGCTGCGGGCTTCGCGCAATACGAAACATCAGGTTACGCCCAGCCCGCGCATTGCTGTCGGCACAATCTCAACTACTGGCACTTTGGCGACTATCTCGGCATCGGTGCCGGCGCGCACGGCAAGCTCAGCAGCGACGCGCAGATTCTGCGTACCGCCAAGCTGAAGACGCCGAAGAGTTATCTCGCCAAGGCCGCGACTGCCGACCGACTGGCGAGTACCACCGCCATCACCACGGCGGACTTGCCATTCGAATTCTTGATGAATGCGCTGCGCCTGAACGATGGCGTCGATGTGTCGATGTTCGAGCAGCGCACCGGGCTCGCCATCGACACGATCGCAACCACATGGCGGCAATCGGTTGCGGACGGACTGATGGTCGATGACCCGACGCGCCTGCAGCCGACCGCCGACGGCCGCCGCCTGCTCAACGAGTTGCTGCTGCGCTTTCTGCCGGAGCGGCCACGGCGCTCGGCTAGAATTCCGATCGAGGTAAAAAATCCATGAGCGATCAAAACAAGAAAGCCGACTTCGGTTTCCGCGAAGTCGATGTCCGCGACAAGCAGAAGCTGGTCGGCGAAGTGTTCACCTCGGTCGCGTCCAAATACGACCTGATGAACGACCTGATGTCGTTCGGCATCCATCGCCTTTGGAAGCGCGATTTCGTCGGCAGCAGCGGCATCAAGCGCGGCGCGCGCGTGCTCGATCTGGCAGGCGGCACTGGCGATATCGCCGCCCTGCTTGCTGATCGCGTCGGCCATGAAGGCGAAGTCGTGCTCGGCGACATCAATGCCGAAATGCTCAATGTCGGTCGCGACCGCCTGACCGACCGCGGTCTCGTCGGCAACCTCACCTACGTGCGTCTGAACGCCGAAGCCCTGCCCTTTCCGGACGGCCATTTCGACGCCGTGACGATCGCCTTCGGCTTGCGCAATGTCACCGACAAGTTCGCCGCACTCTGCGAGATGCGCCGCGTGCTGAAACCCGGTGGCCGCGTGCTGGTACTCGAATTCTCCGAAGTCGCCGAACCGCTGCTGCGCCCGTTCTACGACCTGCACAGCTTCGAAGTGCTGCCGCGCCTCGGCAAACTGTTCGCGAACGACTCGGCCAGCTACCAGTACCTCGCCGAATCGATCCGCAAGCACCCGAACCAGGAAACCCTGAAGCAGATGATGATCGACGCCGGCCTCGACCGCTGCGACTACCGCAATCTCAGCGCCGGCATCGTCGCGATTCATAGCGGGTATCGGACGTGATCAATCGCGCATTGGATCTGTTGAGACTGGGATCAGGACGCGTCGACGCCACC
>JAYUXS010000181.1:0-1830 GCA_043752845.1 Lysobacterales bacterium
CAGATCGGTGGCATGTATCGCGGAGACCGTTCGCGCAAGGAGACTCTGGTCGAATTCGGGTTCCGTCTGCCGTCCGCGCTCGACAACCGGCCGCTGCGATTCGAAGAATTCGAACGCCGGTCCCCGCGTGCGATCTACGTCTCGGCAACGCCCAGCGCCTACGAACTGGAACGCAGTGGCGATGCGGTGATCGAACAGTTGGTGCGTCCGACCGGCCTCGTCGATCCCGAGGTCGAAGTGCGTCCGGTGCGCACCCAGGTCGATGACCTGCTCGGCGAGATCCACAAGCGCATTGCGCTCGGCGACCGCGTGCTGGTCACGACCCTGACCAAACGCATGGCCGAGAACCTGACCGAGTACTACGGCGAGCAGGGCCTCAAGGTGCGCTATCTGCATTCGGACATCGAGACGGTGGAACGCGTGGAGATCATCCGCGATCTGCGCCTCGGCAAGTTCGATGTGCTGATCGGCATCAACTTGTTGCGCGAAGGCCTGGACATGCCCGAGGTGTCGCTGGTGGCGATTCTCGATGCCGACAAGGAAGGCTTTTTGCGCAGCAGCGGTGCGCTGATCCAGACCATCGGTCGTGCTGCCCGCAATCTGCGCGGTCGCGCAATCTTGTATGCCGAGAAGGTCACACGTTCAATGGAAAAAGCGATCGGCGAGACCGATCGCCGTCGCAACAAGCAGATCGCACACAATCTCGCGCACGGCATCACCCCGGTGTCGATCGTGCGGCCAATTACCGACATCATGGAAGGTGCCCGCGACGTCCAGACCGACGAATCGCAGTCCGTCGCGAAGCGCGGCCCGCGGCAGATGTTCCGCGTCACGGACGCCCGCGTCGACTACGCCCTGCTCGAACCGCAAAAGCTCGCCGCCACGATCAAGAAGCTGGAAGCGCAGATGTACAAGCACGCGCAGAACCTCGAGTTCGAACAAGCTGCGAAAGTCCGCGACGAGATCCATCGTGCGCGCGAGCAGGGTTTGATGCGGTAGGTGATCAGGGCATCGCGCAGAGCATCGCGGCTGCCGCCGCTCCTGCATTCCAAATTGAAGCTTCACGGAGAAATGTAGGAGCGGCGGAAGTCGCGATGCCTTTGTTCACAAGCCGGCCGCCTTGCGGACACAGCCAATAAAACCTTGGGTTTGTGTCTGAAATCAGGCGTTTCGGGCGGCGACCCGCTCAATTCGCGTTTGCTCTTTGCCGCCAATGGCACGAAGGTTGCGCCCGCGACCATGCTTTGCGAACTGGTTCACTTTCCCCCGGGGGTTTTCATGAATGTTGTTTCGGGCGGTGCCGCGCGCCGATCCAGAATTGCGCGCTGGCTTCAGGCTGCGCTGTTTTTTGGCCTCGGTCTGCCGCTCGCGGCACAGGCGAACCTCACGCTGACGCCCCTCACCTGGAACATCGTGGGTCTCGACAGCAACACGCCGGCAACTGGTCCCAATCATTTTCCGATCGGCGCCCGCATCTGCAGCAATGTGTTGACCAACAACGTCGTTGCGAATTTCGTCTGGGACAGCCCCAACGTGAACGTCAATTTGCGTACCGGCACGCTTGCGACGCTCAACTTCGCGACGATTCCTGCGAATGCCTGCGTCGATGCCTATTTTGAAGTGGAAGTGACGAAGACCCCGGCGGCATTTGATACGACCCGCAGTTATCACATCACCGCGACCGACGGCAGCGGCACTTTCTCGACGCCGACACCGCGCGAGGTCTACGTCGAGCGTCTGGTCTCGCAGAGCCGCAACGCCATCAGCAACCTGCGTTATGGCTTGAGCGGCGGGCCGCTGACAACGGTGCCAGCTGGTGGCGGTCTGAAT
>JAYUXS010000182.1:0-4523 GCA_043752845.1 Lysobacterales bacterium
TTTCTGTATCTCGCGCGTTCGGACGATTCCGGAAAGCCGCTGGCGGACTTTGATGCAGTGGTCGCAGCCGTGAAAAAGCACGCACCGGATACGCTGCGCTCGCACGCGTCGGCGTATCCGGACGAAATGCATGTGACCGTGCCACTGGTCGCCGACATTGACGCCTTGCGCCAGCTCTATGCCGGCTATCGCCTGCATCCGGACCACATGGACAAAGGCATCGCCCACGCCGAGCAGCATTTCGCGGTGATCTCGAAGAAGCTCGGGACCGAGCTTGCGATGCCGGAGCAGACGGCCAACGAACTCGGCTACGCCGCGCTCGGTGCGGAGCGCGTGGATGAAGCGACCGCGCTGTTCGAGCGCAACGTCCGCAATTTTCCGGATTCCGCGAATGCCGCCGACAGTCTCGCCGACGCATACGCGAAGGCCGAGCGCTGGGCTGAAGCACGCGACGGCGCAGCGCGCGCCGTTGCCATTGCGACCCGACAACGCGATCCAAACCTCGCCTACTTCCAGAAGCAGGTGCAGCAATTCACCGATGCCGCAGCGAAAGCGACGGCACCGAATCAGGCGGATTGACGCGACACCACACGCACCACAACGCGCTGGTGATGCCGGAAGCCCATGCGTTCATAGACGCCGCGGGCATGATTGTTGTCGGCCATCACATGCAGGAACGGCATCTGGCCACGCCCGATCTGGATGCGCAGCAACAGATGCATCAGGCGTCGCGCATAGCCGCGTCCCTGCGCTTGTGGATCGGTGCAGACGCCGCTGATCTCGCGCAGTGGCCCGGCATGCAGTCGCTCGCCGGCCATCGCCAACAGGTGCTCGCCGTCGAGAATGCCGTAGAACTCGCCGAATTCGATGGTGCGCTCGGCGAACGGCCCGGGCTTGGTGATCTCGGCGAGCCGGATCATGCGAGCGACATGCTCGCGGCCGAGGCGGGTGATGTCGCTGGTATCAACCGGCTCAGGCGCCAAACCGTCCCAGACGAACTGGTCCGCTGCGGAATCGGCATCGATCTGCCAACCGCGCGGTGCGCGGCCAGACCAGCCGACGACATAGAAATGCTCGTCCGCGGTGCAGAACGGTGCCAAGGCATCGAAATCCGGCGCAGTCGGATCGCTCGCGCCGATCAATTGCGAATAGCCACGTGCATAGCGGCGAATGTGATCGGTCCCGGCCGACAACGGCGCCTGTGGCCCGCTCAGGCTGTGCCAGACGATATTGGCGAGCATCGTGTGCTGGTTCATGATCGCGAGCGTGCGCGACGCTTGCTGGCACGTCAACATGCCGCGGTCGCGCATCGCGACGGGAACGATTGCCGACGGTCTCAAACCGATGACACCACCCGGCGCTAAGATCGGCGCTCCGCCATTTCCTTCCGACTCAATCACCCAGGGCGCGAACGATGCACACACCACGGATACTGGCTTATGCACTACTGGCAGGCATGACGATGACGGCACAGGCGACGGCAGTCGACCCCTTCCTTTGGCTGGAAGATGTCGAGAGCGAAAAGTCGCTCGACTGGGTGCGCGCACGCAATGCCGCAAGTCAGAAAGCGCTCGAGGCGAATGCGTCGTTCAAGCCCCTGAACGATCGACTGCTGGCAATCAAGGACTCGACCGACCGTATCCCCTACATCGACGAGATCGGCGGGCAGTACTACAACTTCTGGAAAGACGCCGAGCATGTGCGTGGCATTTGGCGACGTACGTCGCTGGCGGAATACCGCAAGGCCAAACCGGCCTGGGAAACCGTGCTCGATATCGATGCCTTGAACAAGGCCGAGTCGGCGAATTGGGTATGGAAAGGCGCGGACTGCATCGAACCGGCACAGGACCGCTGCCTGATTTCACTGTCGCGCGGTGGCGGCGATGCCGTCGAAGTGCGTGAGTTCGATATCGCCTCGAAGTCCTTCGTGAAAGACGGCTTCGTGCTGCCGGAAGCGAAATCGGCGGTGAGCTGGAAGGACAAGGACACGCTCTATATCGGCACCGATTTCGGCGCCGGCTCGATGACCGACTCGGGCTATCCGCGCAGCGTGCACGAGTGGTCACGCGGCAGCGCGTGGAAAGACGCGAAGAAAATTTTCGAAGCGAAGCAGGACGATGTCTACACGTTTGGGTTCAGCGACTACGCCCAGGGTGTGCGTGTCGAGGGCGTGGTGCGCGTGCCGGCCTTCTTCCGTAACGAGACGCATCTGCTGCGCGACGGCAAGCTTGTCGAAGTGCCGAAGCAGGACGATGCCGAGGTCAGCTATTTCCGTGATTACGCCCTGATCACCCTGCGTAGCGACTGGAAACCCGGCAAAACCCTGTTTGCTGCTGGCAGTCTGCTCGCGATCAAGCTCGATGACCTGTTCGCCGGCAAGGACGCCTACACGGTGCTGTTCACGCCCGGCGCGAAACGCTCGCTTGCCGGCTACTCGTCAACGCGCAATGCGGTGCTGCTGAACATCCTCGACAACGTGAAAAGCCGCCCGGAAGCGATGCTGCTCAGCGGCCGCAAGTGGAAGCGTCAGCCGATCGACGTACCCGGCAATGCCGACGTCAGCCTGTTCGCCGAGGACGCCGACAAGACCGACCACTACTTCATGACCATCACCGACTTCCTGACGCCGACGTCGTTGTCGTTTGGCAGCGTCGGTGCGCCCAAGCATGAGTTGTTGAAGCAGCAGCCGGCGTACTTCAAGTCCGACGGACTGCAGGTCGAGCAGTTCGAGGCGACATCGAAGGACGGCACCAAGGTGCCCTACTTCATCGTGCTGCCGAAAGATCGTGCGCGCGATGGCACGATCCCGACCTTGCTCTACGGCTACGGTGGCTTCGAGGTCTCGCAGACGCCCGGTTATTACGCCAGCGCCGGTGCCGGCTGGCTGGAACGCGGCGGTGCCTTCGTGCTCGCCAACATTCGCGGCGGTGGCGAGTTCGGTCCGAAGTGGCATCAGGCCGCGCTCAAGGCGAATCGTCAACGTGCTTATGACGACTTCATCGCCATCGGCGAAGACCTGATCGCGCGCAAGATCACCTCGACCCCGCATCTCGGCATCCAGGGCGGCAGCAACGGCGGCCTGCTGATGGGCGTGATGTACACGCAGCGTCCAGACTTGTGGGGCGCAGTGCTGTGCGAAGTGCCGCTGCTCGACATGCGTCGCTTCAGCAAGCTGCTCGCCGGCGCGAGCTGGATGGGTGAATACGGCAATCCGGACGTACCGGAAGAATGGGCCTACATCTCGAAGTATTCGCCCTATCAGAACATCACCAAGGACAAGACCTACCCGCCGATCCTGTTCACCACCTCAACGCGCGACGACCGCGTGCATCCCGGCCACGCGCGCAAGATGGCGGCGAGACTGATCGAACTCGGCAAGGACGTCACCTACTACGAGAACATCGAAGGCGGCCACGGCGGCTCGACGAACAACGCCCAAGCCGCGTTCATGGATACGCTCGGCTATGTCTTTCTTTGGGAAAAGCTGAAATAGGCGAACACGAACTGCTGTCGTTCGACCTCAGATTGAATGGACCGTCAGTGCCGGCCCGCGACGAGCATCGCGCCGGCACTGACCAAACCCGGTTTTTGTCAGCTTTGGATGTCGACGTTCGGCCATTACCGGAACGCCATCTCTCTACCGTGTTTTTGGGGTGGTTTGCCCCTTGAGACTTCCCCGCTCAAATCTGGCTATCAACTTATCCAGTTCCGCCGGAATTTCGCCAGGTGCCAGGACATGGTCAACACAGCCCGTGGCCTGGGCGCTCAGCGGCATTCCGTTTACCTCGGCAGAAATGTCTTGCGCGAAGGTTGTTCCCCCTGCTGCCTTTATTCGCTTGCAACCTTCAGCTCCGTCACCGTCGTAGCCCGAAAGAACAACGCCAATCGCACGCGCGCCCATGGCTGTTGCCAACGAAGTAAAAAACAGGTCCACCTGCGCGTTCCTTCTGCTGCGCGGGGAAATGACCTTCAAGGTTCCATGTTCTACCAACAAATCTGCATCGCCAGGAATGACGTAGACCTCATCAGCCCATATCTTCATCCCGGATGTGGCCAGTGTCACCGTCATTTTGGTATGACGCGATAAGATCTCTGCCAACTGACTGTGCGCCGCTGGGTGGATATGAGAGACAACAACAAATGCCATGCCGGTATTGGGCTGCAACGCATCGAAGAACGCCTTGTACGCATTGAGGCCCCCCGCGGACGCGCCAATGCCGACAATGAAACTGGGTGGTGTTCGCTCCATATGCTGTGATTCAGGTGGCGCGCTGAGTACCTCTATAACAACTATCCAGTGTATGCGGGCCTATTTCTTCGGGCTTACATTCTTGCCGACCTTCGTTTTCTGCTTGGCGCTGGCTGTGGCGTCAGCTTGCATGGGCTGCAGATGAAGTCCATCATCCCTGACGATCAGTTTTTGAACATCACTCGAATGTCCCGTGCCGCGAGATTTGACGATGTAAAGCCCTCGGGTCCGCCTTTTACCTTCGTTTTCCTCCAGTTCCCTGACCACGATCCAG
>JAYUXS010000183.1:0-4520 GCA_043752845.1 Lysobacterales bacterium
GTCTTCATCGTCATCGGCATCGCCTTCAAGTTCGGCGCGGCGCCTTTCCATGCCTGGGTGCCGGATGTCTATCAGGGCTCACCGACCGGCGTGACCCTGTTCGTTTCCAGTGCCCCGAAAGTGGCGGCATTCGGGATGGCCTATCGCCTGCTCGACAACGCGCTCGGATTGCCGGGACTGGCCGTGGACTGGTCGGCGATGCTGGCGGTGCTGGCGGTGCTGTCGCTGGTCATCGGCAACATCGTCGCGATCGCGCAGACCAACCTGAAACGCATGCTCGCGTATTCGACGATTTCCCACGTCGGATTCCTGCTGCTCGGTTTTATTGGTGGCGGTGCGAGCGGTTTCGCAGCTTCGCTGTTCTATGCGTCCACGTACTCGATCACCGCAACGGCGGCGTTTGGCCTGATTGTGCTGCTGTCGCGCGCTGGTTTCGAAGCCGAGGAGATCGAGGATTTCCGCGGCTTGAACCAGCGCAATCCGTTCTACGCCTTCATGATGCTCACGGTCATGGCCTCGTTCGCAGGTGTGCCCCTTTTTGTCGGCTTTTTGGCCAAGCTGCAGGTGCTGAAGGCGGTCATACCAGCGGACGGCGCGATGGCGAACACCTTGTGGCTGGCGATCGTCGCGGGTGTCTGCGCGGTGATCGGCGCTTATTACTACCTGCGCGTCATCAAGGTGATGTACTTCGACGACCCGACGACGCCGGCACCCATCGTCGCGCCCGAAGATGTCGGTTTCCGTCTGGTGCTGGCCTTGAATGTATTGGCACTGATCGGCCTCGGCATCTTCGGTGGTCCACTGATGACCTGGTGCTTGAAAGCGGTGGCAGTGAGCTGAGTCCGGGACTTTGCCCGGACGCGCAGCGGCGCTCGTTGACCATGACAAGACACAGTTTCGCCAAGGTAGGGTGGCTCGCCGCAAGTCTTCTGACGACGTGCCTCCCAGGCTGTGCGCAGCAACAGTCAGTGGGCGCGGAGTCGGTGGCGCTGGCTTCGTCGCCGAAGTTTTTCAAGATCACGCCGCGACGACCAGTTGTCGACTTGTTGCGGGAAGCAGAAGTGGCGTCGCCACCGCTTGAAGCCGGAGCGTTTCTCGCCTCCGATCTGGTTGAATTGAGCACGCTCGAACCCGGCATCCGACTCGATATCCGTTATGCCGGTGACAACAATTTCCTGTCGACGCCGATCTATCGGCAGGCGCGCGCATTTCTGCAGCGCCCGGCCGCCAAAGCGCTGGTACGGGTGCATCGCGCATTGGCGCGGAAGGGCTACGGGCTGCTGGTGCACGATGCCTATCGGCCCTGGTACGTGACCAAGGTGTTCTGGGAAGCGACGCCCGAGGCCGATCACGATTTCGTCGCAGATCCAGCCCAGGGTTCGCGTCACAACCGTGGTTGTGCAGTCGATTTGACTTTGTATGTGCTGGCGACCGGCGCTGTCGTGGAGATGCCGGGTCTGTATGACGAGATGAGCGAACGCTCGTCGCCGGGCTATGCCGGGGGTACGGCATCACAACGCGCATCGCGCGATCTGCTGCGGGCAGCGATGGCAGCCGAGCAGTTCAGCGTCGACGCCAGCGAATGGTGGCATTACGATTTTCACGACTGGGCGCGCTATCGCATTGGCAATCAGCGTTTTGAGGAACTCGACACGCGTTGAAGTCTGATGACGCCATGTCGACGGGGCCTCGGTCATAATGGTCGCATGGATACATCGTCGATTCGCCAACTTGTCGTGATTCTCGGTGACCAACTGGATACCGCGTCCGCCGCGTTGGACGGCTTTGATCCTGCGCAAGATATGGTGTGGATGGCCGAAGTGCGCGACGAGGCGACGCATGTCTGGTCGCACAAGGCGCGCATCGCCTTGTTCCTGGCGGCGATGCGCCACTTCGCGACAGAGATGCGTGAACGGGGTTTTCCGCTTCGCTATCGCGAAACCGGAGCACATGCGCAAGCGTCGCTGGCCTCGGCCTTGGCGGAAGATCTGCTGGCGTTGCGACCGTCGTCGGTCGTGATGGTGCTGGCTGGAGACTGGCGGGTCGATCAGTCGTTGCGGGCGGCGTGTGCCGCCGCGGGCGTGCCGCTTAATGTACGCGATGATACGCATTTCTTTTCCACGCCGGCCGCATTTGCCGACTGGGCCAAGGGCAGAAAGGAACTGCGTCTTGAGTGGTTCTACCGCGATCTGCGCAAACAGCATCGGGTATTGATGGATGGCGCGAAACCGGCGGGCGGACAATGGAATTTTGACCACGACAATCGCAGTGGTTTCGGTGCTGAAGGCCCGGGAATACTGCCGGCACCAAGACAATTTCCGCCGGATGCGATCACCCGTGACGTATTGGCCCTGGTCGAGCGTGACTATGGCCTGCATCCGGGTTCACTCGCGGATTTCGACTGGCCGGTAACCGCCGCAGAAGCGGAAGCCGCCTTGCAGGATTTCATCGCACATCGCCTTGTTGCTTTTGGCCAATGGCAGGACGCAATGTGGACCGGCCAGCCGTGGCTTTATCACTCGCGCCTGTCGGCGGCGATGAACCTGAAATTGTTGCCGGCCAAGCGCGTCGTTGCCGTAGTGGAAGCCGAATATCGTGCCGGGCGGGTGTCGATCGCGGCTGCCGAAGGCTTTATCCGCCAGATCATCGGCTGGCGCGAGTACGTGCGCGGGCTCTACTGGTGGCGAATGCCGCAGTGGCATCACGACAACGCTCTGGCCGCGCATGCGCCGCTGCCGGATTTCTACTGGAGCGGTGAAACCGAGATGCGCTGCTTGCGCGAAGCGATCGGACAAACACTGCAACATGGCCATGCGCACCACATCCAGCGGCTGATGGTCACGGGCTTGTACGCCTTGCTCGCCGGTGTCGATCCGCAGGCGCTGCACCAGTGGTATCTCGCGGTGTATGTCGACGCGGTCGAATGGGTCGAAATGCCGAACACGATCGGCATGAGCCAGTTCGCGGACGGCGGGATCATGGCCAGCAAGCCTTACATCGCGAGCGGCAAATACATCCAGCGCCAGAGCAACTATTGCGCGCATTGCCGTTTCAAGCCCGAGCGCATGCTTGGAGATGATGCCTGTCCGTTCACGACGCTGTATTGGGCATTTCTCGCGAAACATCGCGAGCGCTTTGCAAATCATCCGCGACTCGCGTTGCAGGTGCGAAATCTCGACCGCTTTGATGCTGAGACGCTGGCGGAATTGAAGATCCAGTCCGATCGGTTGACGCGAACGCAGTGATGCATTCGCGTCGTTATTGCGATCAGTTCGCCTTGTGGATGGCGCGCTTGTCGACCGCGAGTGCCGCTTCATGCACGGCTTCCGACAGCGTCGGGTGGGCGTGGCAGATGCGCGCGAGATCTTCGGCCGAGCCGTGGAATTCCATCGCGACAACGGCTTCGTGGATCAGTTCCGAGACGAATGCACCGACCATATGCACACCGAGGATGCGATCGGTTTCGGCATGCGCGATGATTTTGACCATACCCGCGGTTTCGTTCATCGCGACGGCACGACCGACCGCAGCGAAGGGGAAAGAACCGGTCTTGTAAGGCACACCCTCGGCCTTGAGTTGCGCTTCGGTCTTGCCGACCCAGCTGACTTCCGGTTCGGTGTAAATCACCCACGGCACGGTGTCGAGATTCACATGGCCCGGCTTGCCGGCGATGATTTCGGCGACGGCGATGCCTTCTTCGGACGCTTTGTGCGCGAGCATCGGGCCGCGCACGCAGTCGCCGATCGCCCAGACACCTTCGACGCCGGTCCAGCAGTGCGCATCGACCAGCACGCGACCGCGTTCGTCGAGCTTCACGCCAGTGCCTTCGCCGAGCAGTTTCTCCGAATACGCACGACGACCGACCGCGACCAGCAGCTTGTCGAAAGCCTGCGTCTTCTCGCCGTCCTTGTCGGTCCAGGTCAGGTGCACCTCACCGTTCTTGATCTCGGACTTCGAGCACTTCGCGCCCAGCAGGATCTTCAGACCCTGTTTGTCGAATTCGCGTTTCGCGAGCTTGGCGACATCGGCGTCGGCCGCGCCCAGAAAATCCGGCAGCGCTTCGACGACGGTCACATCCGCACCTAGTCGCTTCCAGACCGAGCCGAGTTCGAGGCCGATCACACCGGCGCCGATCACGCCGAGGCGCTTCGGCGTCTCGGCGAAGTCGAGTGCGCCGGCATTGTCGACGATGAATTGGCCGTCGAACTTCGCGAATGGCAATTCGATCGGCACCGAACCGGCAGCGATGATCACATTGGTCGCACTCAGCGTCTGCTTTGAACCGTCCGCAGCCGTGACTTCGACCTGTCGGTTCGCGAGCAGACGACCGAATCCGTAAATCGGCGTGACCTTGTTCGCCTTGAACAGCATGGTGATGCCGCCGGTGAACTGCTTCACGATCTTGTCCTTGCGCCCGACCATCACGCCGACATCGATCTTCGCGTTGTCCGCGCTGATGCCGTGGTCCTTGAACGAATGCGTCAGGTTATGGAACTGCTTCGACGAATCGAGCATCGCCT
>JAYUXS010000184.1:0-1827 GCA_043752845.1 Lysobacterales bacterium
CACGCGGCGGTTTCGCGTCAGGACGCAAACAACTGGCCGGTGGGCGGCTGGCATCCGGAACAACGCATGACGCGCGAGGAAGCGCTGAAGTCGATCACGCTCTGGCCGGCGTTCGCTGCCTTCATGGAACACGACGTCGGCTCGCTCAGTCCTGGCAAGTACGCGGACTTCGTCGTACTCGACCAGGATCTGATGCGCGTTCCGCCGGAATTGATCTTGGCGACGAAAGTGAAGTCGACCTGGCTGGGCGGCGAGCGCGTTTACGCCGCCGACTGAGCGGAGATCGTGCGCAATCGCTTGTCTACGGTCGCTGTTTCGTCAGCGCCGCACGCAACTCGCGCAGCTTTGCCTTCACCGCTGTTTCGTTTGCCGCACCAATGCGCATCATGAATTTCTCGCCGCTGGACGCCGCTTCGAGCGCGGCGTCGGCATAGGCGTAGCCCTTGTCGGTGAGTACCACCATGATCGGCGGCGTTGGTTCCGATGCGGCAAGCAGATGATCGATGACCGCAATCATGCGGTCGTTGAAATAGCGGTCCGAATAACCGAGCTCGCGATACGCTTGTTGCAGCAGCGGATAGATGCGCGTGTAGAGATGGACGGCGGCCTGAGTATCCATGCCGGTGAAGGTCTGTACATAAGCGTCGTAGCGGGCGTCGTTCGCGGCACCGATCACGACGGCGGCGCCGTCACCCTGCGCGAAGAACTTGCCGGTCGCGGGTTTCAGCGGCCACAGGTTCATGCCGATCTTGCGGTTCGGCAGGGCGTCGACGAAGCCGACAAAGCGCGCGATCAAATGCTCGGAGACCAGCCATTCCGCCAGTTGCGGATGCGCGAGCAAGGTATTCAGCGCGTCGCGGGCGAAGGCGTCACTGTTGAAAAGATCGGGTAGCGGATCCTGCGGCTGATCGGCCAGCGCCTGCTGCAGCGGCGCGACTGGATATTGCGGACCGGTCGGTTCGGTTGCGGCTGCTGGCTGCGTCACGACCGGTTTGGTTACGGGTCGCGCGGGTTCCGGCGTGCGCTGCAGATACCAGCTGGTGCCGAACACCGCGACCACACCCAGCACGCCGATGATCCAGGGCAGCTTGCTCGACGATTCGGGTTCACGCATTTTCTACTCCGATGGACGGACAGATCGCCATAGCCGCATGTTGCGCCTTGACCGGCGATGAATGGCGTAGTCAGCGCTCCGGTATCGACTTCCGAGAGATCACAGGACGTAACTGGTCATGTGCCCGCCGGCGCGTGTAAGGTTCTGCGCTGATCCTTGGGGAATCCCGATGCCGCACTCGAACATCACCTGGCGCGACCGTCTACGCTATCGCTTCGAAAACACCTTGTCCAAGGGCGCGATCGCGATCATCGCCTGGCTCGGTTTGGCGTCCGCCATCATCGTGTTGAGTGCTGCACTGGTGTTGACTCTGGTCGGCGTGGTCCAGGATCCGGCGGATCCCGCCTCGCGCTTCGGGCTCATCGAGGGCGCGTGGCAGGGGCTGATGCATACCCTCGATGCCGGCAACCTCGCTGGCGACAGCGGCTGGGCGCTGCGCGCGTTGATGCTGGTCGTGACCATCGCCGGCATCTTCCTGGTGAGCATCCTGATCGGCACCATCACCTCGGGCCTCGAGTCCCGCCTCGGCGAATTGCGCAAAGGCCGCTCGCGCGTGATCGAGAGCGGACACACGCTCATCCTCGGCTGGTCGAACAAGGTGTATTCGATCATCGGCGAGCTGATCGTCGCCAATGCCAACCAGAAGCAGGCGCGCATTGTCATTCTCGCCAACCGCGACAAGGTCGAGATGGAAGACGACATCAAGGCCAAGT
>JAYUXS010000185.1:0-4516 GCA_043752845.1 Lysobacterales bacterium
GACGACGCACCAGATCAGCCGATTTGTAGGCAGCGATGCCGCCGCTGACGCCGAGCAGATAGCGCAATCCTTGAAGAGTCGAAGCCACGGTCAGATCCAGTGCGAGTATCCGCCAATCCTAGCCGATCCGCTGCCCGCAGCCGCAGTGTCGGTGCCGGAATCAGCCTGCGCAGGCGGCGAGAAACGCCTGCATCAGCGGCGCGCGATCCATCAGCGCGGCGTCGCGGCCGTCGTGGAATTCCGGGTGCCACTGCACGCCGACGATGAAACGCGCCCGGTCCATGCTCGAGATCGCCTCGACCACGCCGTCGTCGGCCTGGGCCTCGACCACGAAGCCGGGCGCGACGACTTTGGCCGCCTGGTGGTGAATCGAGTTGATGCGATAGCGCTCGCCGGCGTCATACCAGTCGGCAAAGCGACCGCCCATGCGGATCGTGATCGCATGGCCATGTTCGTCGTATTGCTCGCTGATCGCATGCATGTGAGGCGTCACGCCATCGCCCACCAGATCCTGATGCAAG
Source organism: Lysobacterales bacterium (assembly GCA_043752845.1). GTDB lineage: Bacteria > Pseudomonadota > Gammaproteobacteria > Xanthomonadales > Ahniellaceae > JADKHK01. Next base: position 522 of record JAYUXS010000185.1, read on the forward strand.
CTGCCGCCGAACGCGACATTGATCAGCTGCATGCCACGGCAGATGCCGAGCATGGGCTTGCCGGCGCGTTCGAAGGCGCGCAGCAGGTCGAGTTCGAAGCGGTCACGCACCACATCGATGCCGAGCGTGCACTCGCGCTGCGGCTCGCCGTACAGGCCGGGATCGAGATCGGCGCCACCCTGCAACACCAGGCCATCGAAGCGTGCGGCAATGCTGTCGACATCGACTTCGTCGCGCAGCAATTCGCCCCCGCGCTGCACCGTCGGCACCATTGCCACGATTGCACCGGCGCTGGCCAGCCAGTGCGCGACCGACTGTTCAAGGAACTGCAGTTTCTTGCCGCGGAAGCCGAGCTCTTTCGGCACCTGATGCAGCAATCGCGGCGAGACCGCGATCAGGGGAACCTGCGCACTCATGCGCTCACTTTTTCTTCGGAATATACAAATCCGTCACCGTGCCTTCGCACACTTCCGCGGCCAGGCCCATGGTTTCGCCGAGGGTGGGGTGTGGATGGATGGTGAGTGCGATATCGCCGATTTCGGACTGCATCTCGATCGCGAGCGCGGCTTCGCAAATCAGATCGCCGGCATGTGGGCCGACAATGCCGACGCCGATCACACGATGCGTCGTCTCGTCGTAGAGCATCTTGGTGAAGCCCTCGGTGCGACCGATGCCGATCGCGCGGCCGGACGCCGCCCACGGGAACACGCCCTTGCCGTAGGCAATGTCCTTGGCCTTCGCTTCGGTTTCAGTGAGCCCGACCCAGGCGATTTCCGGATCGGTGTAGGCGACGCTCGGAATCACGCGGGCGACAAATTCGCTCTGGTGGCCACTCGCGTTTTCGGCGGCCACTTTCGCTTCATGTGTCGCCTTGTGCGCGAGCATCGGCTGGCCGACGACGTCGCCGATCGCAAAGATGTGCGGCACGTTTGTGCGCATCTGCTTGTCGACATGGATGAAGCCGCGCGCATCGACATTGACGCCCGCTGCTTCAGCATTCAGCTTGTCGCCATTCGGCGTGCGCCCGACCGCGCACAGCACGCGATCGAAGACGTTGTGCTTGGGAATCGACTCGCCTTCGAACGTCGCGTACAGACCGTCCTTCTTCGCATCGAGCGCGGTGACCTTGGTCTTCAAGTGGATACCGGCGTAGCGCTTGGTCAAGCGCGCCTGCAAGGGTTTCACGAGATCGAGATCGCAGCCCGGCATCAATTGCTCGGCGAGTTCGACGACCGTCACTTCGCTGCCGAGTGCATCGAACACGCAGGCCATTTCGAGACCAATGATGCCGCCGCCGATCACCAGCAAGCGTTTCGGAATTTCGGCGAGCATCAGCGCGTCGGTCGAATCCATCACGCGCGGATCGTCCCAGCGCAGGCCCGGCAGTTTCACCGGCTGCGAACCGCACGCGATGATCGCCTTCTCGAAACGCACCAGCTTCGCGCCTTCGCTTGTGGCGACTTCCACTTCGTTCGCCGAGACGAATTTCGCGACGCCATGCACACGCGTCACCTTGCGCTGCTTGGCCATGCCGGACAGGCCGCTGGTCAAGGTCTTGACCACTTTTTCTTTGTAGGTACGCAGCTTGCCGAGATCGATCGTCGGTTTACCGAAGCTGACGCCGTAGTCAGTCGCGTGCGCGGCTTCGTCGATCACTTTCGCCGCATGCAGCAAGGCTTTGGACGGAATGCAACCGACGTTCAAGCAGACGCCGCCGAGTTCGGCATAACGCTCGATCAGCACCACGTTCTGGTCCAGATCAGCGGCGCGGAACGCCGCGCTGTAACCGCCCGGTCCGGCACCGATCACCACGATCTGACATTCGATATCGGCTTTTCGCCCCGAGGTTGCTGCCGCAATCAGCGCGACTGTAGGAGCGGCCCCGGCCGCGACCGCTGGTTTCAAATTTGCTGCGTCACCGGTCGCGCCCGGGGGCGCTCCTACAGGTGCGGCAGACACCATGTCCTGTGTGGGAGCGACGGCAGTCGCGATGCTCTTCGCATCCGCCACCTCGATTACCGCGACCACCATCCCTTCACTCAACTTGTCGCCAAGCTTCACCCGCAACTCGCGCACGACGCCGGCTGCAGACGAAGGCACCTCCATCGACGCCTTGTCCGACTCGAGCGTGACCAGCCCCTGATCCTTCTTGATCGTGTCACCGACCTTCACCAGGATTTCAATCACCGGCACATCGCTACTGCCACCGAGATCGGGGACTTTGACTTCCATCGCGTTCTTCATCTGCTGAGCTGCCATGGCGTCGGCTCCGGTCACAACATCGCCCGCCGGAAATCGGCGAGGAGTTGGGCGAGGTAGGCGGTGAAGCGGGCGGCGGCGGCGCCGTCGATGACGCGGTGGTCGTAGCTGAGCGACAGCGGCAGGATCAGGCGTGCATCGAAACTGCTGCCGTTCCAGTGCGGTTTCATGGCCGACTTGGACACCCCGAGAATGGCCACTTCGGGTGCATTGATGATTGGCGTGAACGCGGTGCCGCCGATGCCGCCGAGTGAGCTGATCGACATGCAGCCGCCTTGCATTTCGGCCGGACCGAGTTTGCCTTCGCGGGCTCTCAAAGCGAGGTCGGAGGATTCCTTGGCGAGCGCGAACACACCTTTCTGATCGACGTCGCGAATGACTGGAACGACGAGACCGTTCGGCGTGTCGGCGGCGAAGCCGACATGGAAGTATTTCTTCAGCGTCAGGTTTTCACCGGATGCGTCGAGCGAAGCATTGAAGTCCGGGAATTTCTTCAGGCCGGCGACGACGGCTTTCATCAGAAAGGCGAGCATCGTCAGTTTCAAGCCGGCCTTCTCGTTTTCCTTGTTCAGTTGCACCCGGAAGGCTTCGAGCTCGGTGATGTCGGCATCGTCGAACTGCGTGACGTGCGGGATCATCGCCCAGTTGCGCGCCAGGTTCGCGCCGGAAATCTTCTTGATGCGCGACAACGGTTTCGATTCGATCGCGCCGAACTTGCTGAAGTCGACGTTCGGCCACGGCAGCAGATTGAGACCACTGCCGCCACTGCCGCCGGCTGCCGCTGCCGGTTTCGCGAGCGTCGCCTTGACGAAATTCTGGACGTCTTCCTTGGTGATGCGGCTGCTGCGTCCGGTACCGGAAACCTTGGTCAGATCGACGCTCAGCTCGCGTGCGAACAGGCGGATCGCCGGTGATGCGTAGGGCAGGGCGTTTCCGGAGAGTTGCGTGTTGTCGAGCGTGTGTGCGGTGACCGGTGCCGGCGCGGCGGACACGATCGGTGCGGCTGTAGGAGCGGCCCCGGCCGCGACCGGGGTTGCAACGGGCTGCGGTGCAGGCGATGGTGCTGCTGGCGTTGGTATGGATTTCACCGCGTCGCCGGTCGCGCCCAGGTGCGCTCCTACAGTTGCAGGTGCCGCGTCGGCGGCTTCAATGAGCGCGACTAGCGCACCTTCCGAGAGTGTGTCGCCGAGCTTGACCTTGATCTCGCGCACGATGCCGGCGAATGCGGACGGGACCTCCATCGACGCCTTGTCGGACTCGAGCGTGACCAGGCCCTGGTCCTTCTTGATCGTGTCGCCGACCTTCACCAGCAATTCGATGACCGGCACATCGGCGCTGCCGCCGAGATCGGGGACGCGGGCTTCCTTCAGATCGGCCATGTTTCCTCCAAGACGAGTTTCGCCCCAAAACGGGGCAACAAGGCCGACATTGTTGCGGCTTCCCGGTGCAACGGGAAGCCGCAGGTGTTTGATTGCGTGCGTCAGTCAATCACACTGAGTTTGACTTCGATGTTGTTGCGCGTCGCCTTCGAGTACGGACAGACCTGATGCGCGGCTTCAACCAGACCTTCCGCGGTCGCGCGATCGATGCCTGGCAGGCGCACGTCGAGCTGTGCCCCGAGCCCGAGACCACCGTCGTCGACCAGGCCGATGTCGACATGCGCGGTGACGAAGATGCCCTGCAGCGCGATTTTCTTCTGTCCGGCGACAAACCCGATCGCGCCCGCGAAGCAGGCC
>JAYUXS010000186.1:0-1823 GCA_043752845.1 Lysobacterales bacterium
GATCGACAGGCGGGGGGCGAGGGCGTTCATGGGGGCAATCTTCGGTTCGACGGCAGGGGGCCGTAGCGTAGCGCCGGCGCTAGAATATGGACATGGACGCCCCGGGCTACCTGAGCAATCACTTCCTGATCGCGATGCCCGCGCTCGCCGATCCGAATTTCGCGCGCGGCGTCACCCTGATTTGCCAGCACTCCGACGAAGGCGCGATGGGCCTGATCATCAATCGTGCTTCGGACTGGCGGCTCGGCAACTTGATGGCGCAAGTTGGAATCGCGCACGTCCCGGAAGCGATTGCGCGCCAGGTCGTGCTGTTTGGCGGGCCGGTGCAAACCGAACGTGGCTTCGTTTTGCACGAACCCTGTGGCGCATGGGACTCAAGCGCGCAGATCGCGCCCGGTCTTGCGCTCACCACGTCACGCGATGTGCTGCAGGCGATCGCCGAGGGCCGCGGGCCTGCGCACTACGTGGTCCTGCTTGGCTACGCCGGTTGGACTGCCGGCCAATTGGAAGAAGAACTTCGCGAGAACGCGTGGTTGACGGTCGCACCGAACGACCACGGCATCCTTTTCGACACACCGATCGAGCGTCGCTGGGATGCTTCTGCGCGCTTGCTCGGCGTCGACATCAACCTGATCGCGAGCACCGCCGGCCATGCCTGAGGCCGCGATTGTCCTTGGCTTCGATTTCGGACTGCGTCGCATCGGCGTGGCCGTCGGTCAACGCGTCACGAACACCGCCAGCGCGATCGCAGTTTTGCGGCATTCGGCGCAGGGTCCGGACTGGTCGGCCTGTGACGCCGTGCTGAAAGAATGGCGACCGCAGGCGCTCGTGGTCGGCTTGCCGCTCACGCGCGACGGTGGCGAGCAAGCGATGACGGTTGCTGCGCGCGCCTTCGGCGAGCAATTGGCCAGCCGCTACAGTCTGCCGGTGCACTTCGCCGATGAGCGCTTCACCTCGCGCGCCGCCGACACTGCGTTCGCTGCTGCGCGACGCGCCGGCGTCGCACGCAAGAAAGATGCCGCAATGCTCGATGCCCACGCAGCGCGCGGCATCGTCGAACAATGGCTCGATCAATCCACGCCCGATACGAGCAGCACATGAACAACTTTGCAGCACCGCGCCATCTGATCACGCTTGAAGCGATGTCGCGCGGCGACACGGAGGCCATCTTCGATCGCGCCACCGAATTTTGCATTGGAACGCCGCGGCGGGCGCTCGCGGGCGTGACGGTGGCGAACCTGTTCTTCGAGCCTTCAACGCGCACGCGCGTCAGCTTCGAGCTCGCGGCCATGCGCCTCGGCGCGCACGTTGTGCAATTCGATGTCGAACATTCGTCTACGCTGAAGGGTGAAACCCTGCTCGACACACTGCGCAATCTGGAAGCCATGGGCGTCAGCCAGTTCGTTGTGCGGCACAAGGAAAACGGTACGCCGGCGTATCTCGCCAAAAATGCCGGTGCCGGCGTGTCGATCATCAACGGCGGCGACGGCAACCATGCGCATCCGACCCAAGGATTGCTCGATGCCTTCACCATTTTGCGCCACAAGCCCGATCTCGCAAACCGCACTGTGGCCATCATCGGCGACATTCTGCATTCGCGCGTGGCGCGCTCGGACATCCACGCGTTGCACACACTCGGCGTCGGCGACTTGCGCGTCGCCGGTCCGGCCGCACTGCTGCCCGATGCCGACGCGCTGCCCGGGTGCAGCATTCATCACCGCATCGACGATGCCGTGCGCGACGCCGATGTCGTCATCATGCTGCGCCTGCAGAAAGAACGCATGCAGCATGCGCTGATCGATTCCGACGCCGGCTATTTCGCC
>JAYUXS010000187.1:0-1817 GCA_043752845.1 Lysobacterales bacterium
CCAGACGTGCTCAGGGTCGGGTAAGCATCGACCGTGCCGTGGCAGTCCTGGCATTGCACTTCGACGCCGGCCATCACTTCACCGACGATATGGCCATTGCCGTGCGCGTCCTGCGCGAAATGACAGTCGACGCATTGCATGCCGAGATCGACATGAATGGATGATAGATGCACAGCTTTCTCGAACTTTTGAGGATCGGTGTCATCGATCGGCGTGTTGTCTGCGGTCAGCAGCGTGCCTTCGCGATCGCGCTTGAACACGGCGCGGAAGTTCCAGCCGTGGCCGTGGTAGTCGGCGAATTGCGTGTCATTCAGGTTCGGATTGTTCTCGGACACCGCATGCAGGAATTTCGGATCCGACCACAGGCCGCGGATCGCCGCTTCTTCGGGATTGCGTTCGTTGATCTTGCGGATCTCGGCATCGGTCGGCTTGCGCTCTTCTTTCGGCCACATCGACGGCGCGTCTGACTCGTAGTCCCACATGGTGTAGCCGAGCATCGTATTGATGAACATGTTCGGCTGGTGCATATGGCAGATCATGCATTGACTGGTCGGGATCGCGCGCGTGAATTCATGCTTGAGCGGATGCCCGGGCTCCGCGCGCGGGATGGTTGGATCTTTCTGCTGCGACTCGCCGAGGCTGCCGAATTGCGCGTACTTCGCCGAGTGGCGCGGATCGCGGTCGTTGGCATAGACGACATGGCACGACGAGCAGCCGGACGAGCGGAAGTCGCCCGGGTTGTCATTGGTGCCGAGGAACCACAGATGCGGGTCGTTCAGCCGCGTCTTGTGGATGTTCAGTACCGGGATGGCCACACGCTGGCCAGTCGCCGGGCCGCGATTGCTCTGCTTCAGGTCAGGCTTGCCGGGTTCCTCAAGGCGCTGGATCTGACCGAGCGAATTCGGCAGACCGGTCTCGGCGAAGGTGCTGTTGATATTGCGACCGCCGCGTTCGAATACGCGGAACGGATCGGCCGGCGGAATCACTTCCCAGGCCGGCAACGGGAACAACTGCGGCAGGATGCCGCGGCTTTCCATCTCCGGCGTGATCGCAATGAGCGCCTTGACGACGTTCGGCTGCGAATCGCGCGTGTAACTCTCGCCGAGCAGATAGCGCTTGTAGGGCAGGATGCCATTGTTGTAACTGGCGCCACCGAACAGCATCGCGCTGGTCGCCATCAGCGAGCGCTCGCTTGCCTGGATGATCGGCAGATGACAGGCACCGCAAGCCTCGCGCGCGATGCGCAAGTCACCGGGATTGATGAAGCGCACGAATTCCGGCGCTTCCTTGTTCAGGTCAGTGAAGCTGCCGGGTGGATTCGCGCTGGTCGGGAAGTGGCTGGGATAACGCGGCAACACATGCGCGCGATCGAGTGCAGTTTGATACAGCGGATCGAAGGGGCTGGCGGTGCCGAATGCCCCATGTTCACCATCGTGTCCGCCATGTTCATCGGCGCCGTAGTGACGAGCTGCACGCGCCGTGAAGTCGACGCTGGCCGGTGCCTTGATGGCAGCATCGCCACCATGGCAGTCGGTGCAACCGAGCACGACCGCGGGCGACGCATGCATGGTGTGCCGGTCGGTCGCGGTGTGGCAGCTGATGCAACCCGACGATTTCGCGTTGGCCTGGTCCCAGGTCTGCGTTTTTGGCGCGGATGGTGCCGTGGTGTAGGTGCGGTCGACGGGTTTTTGTTCGGCGGCGAGGGCAAAGCCCGCCGCAAACATCAATAGCGCGATTCGTCCGTAGGAGCGGGCCATGCCCGCGACCAAATGGCCACGCCGCGACACCGGTCGCGGGCATGGCCCGCTCCTACAGTC
>JAYUXS010000188.1:0-4494 GCA_043752845.1 Lysobacterales bacterium
CGATTACTTGCCCCTGAGGCTAGTGGTAGCCTCGGGCAGATTGCGCTGTGCATGTGTGTTGCACCATGTCTGGCGCTGCATGTTTCCCATCAACGCTGCCCGGGTTCGTCCACGGGCACCAAGGAGTGTTTGTGAGCCGCGCATACAATTTCTCGTCAGGCCCCGGTGCCATTGCCGAACCCGTCCTGATCCAAGCCCGCGACGAAATGCTCGACTGGTCGACCGCACGCGCTTCGGTGATGGAGATCAGCCATCGCGGCAAACACTTCATCGCACTCGCCGAAACCGCCGAAGCCGATCTGCGCGAGCTGATGGCGATTCCCGCGAACTACAAGGTGCTGTTCCTGCAGGGCGGTGCCACCCAGCATTTCGCGCAGATCCCGATGAACCTGGCCGCCGGCGGCAGCGCCGACTACATCGTCACTGGTCAATGGGGACAGAAGGCGCAGAAGGAAGCGAATCCGTACACGAATGCGCGTGTCGCAGCGACTTCGGAAGCCGACAACTTCTTCAAGCTGCCGGCGCGATCGACCTGGCAGCTTGATGCCAATGCCGCGTATGTGCATTACACGCCGAATGAAACCATTCAGGGCGTCGAAATCCACGAGATTCCCGACGTCGGTGGTGTGCCGCTGGTCGCGGACATGTCCTCGAACATTCTGTCGCACCCGATCGACGTGTCGAAGTTCGGTGTGATCTACGCCGGCGCGCAGAAGAACATCGGTGCCGCGGGTCTGGTCGTGCTGATCATGCGCGAGGATCTGCTGACGCGCTGTCCGTCGAACATTGCCGGCATTTTCAATTACGCCGCGCATGCCAAGGAAGGTTCGATGCTGAATACGCCGAACACCTTCGGCTGGTATCTCGCTGGGCTCACTTTCCAGTGGCTGAAACGCGAAGGCGGTGTCGCGGAGATGGGACGTCGCAATGCCGAGAAAGCGAAGCGTCTGTATGACTACATCGACGGCTCGGGTTTCTATACCAACCCGATCGACGTGCCGGCGCGTTCGCGCATGAACATCCCGTTCCGCCTCGCCGATGAAGCCCTCGACGATGCCTTCCTGAAACAGTCGGAAGCGGCTGGACTGATAGCGCTCAAGGGCCATCGTTCGGTCGGCGGCATGCGCGCCAGCATCTACAACGCGATGCCGATCGACGGCGTCGACGCATTGATCAGTTTCATGCGCGACTTCGCGCAACGCCAAGGATGAGTGCCATGCAGCAGTCCAACAAGTTCGCGGTCAAAGCTCTGAACAACATCTCGGCCAATGGCCTGAAGCGCTTGCCCAGCGAGCGTTATGAGATGGTCGAGGATCTGGCTGCTGCCGACGCCGTGCTTGTACGTTCCGCGGATATGCATGCGACCGAGTTGTCCAGCCGCGTGCTCGCGATCGGTCGCGCCGGTGCCGGCACCAACAATATTCCGGTCGCGGCACTGTCCAAGCGCGGCATTCCGGTGTTCAACGCGCCCGGCGCCAATGCCAATGCGGTCAAGGAACTGGTCGTCGCCGGCATGCTGATCTCGGCGCGAAACCTCGCCGAGGCGTTGCAGTTTTCGGCGACCTTGCCGAGCGAAGGCGGCGAGGAATTGATGGAACGCGAGAAGAAGCGTTTCGTCGGCACCGAATTGACCGGACGCACGCTCGGCGTTGTCGGTCTCGGTGCGATCGGCGTGCGTGTCGCCAATGCCGCGCGCGCGCTCGGCATGCGCGTCATCGGCTTCGATCCGCACATGACCGTGGAAGGCGCGTGGGCGCTGTCGTCGGACGTGATGAAGGCGGGCAGCCTCAATGAACTCTACGGCGCATCGGATTTCATCAGCTTCCATGTGCCGCTGAACGACGCCACGCGCGGTGCGTTTTCGCTGGAATCATTGGCCGCCGCGAAGCCCGGTGTGGTGCTGTTGAACTTCGCGCGTGACGGCATCATCGCCCACGACGCGCTGAAGCAGGGTTTGGCCGACGGCCGCATCGGCCGCTACGTCACCGACTTTCCGAAGCCCGACTACACCGGCAACCCGCGCGTGATCGGTCTGCCGCATCTCGGTGCATCGACGCTTGAAGCCGAGGAGAACTGCGCGCTGATGGTGGTCGACCAGTTGCGCGAGTTCCTCGAAAACGGCAATGTCGTGAACAGCGTCAACTTCCCGAACACGCGCATGCACCGGACTGGCCGTGCGCGCATCTGCGTCGCCAACCAGAACAAGCCGAACATGATCGGCCAACTCTCGGCCACGCTCGGTGCTGCCGGCATCAACATCGCGCAGATGCACAATGCCTCGCGCGGCGACTATGCCTACAACCTGGTCGATGTCGACAACGAGGTCGGGTCGGAAGTGGTCGGTCAATTGTGCGCGATCGACGGCGTGCTCTCGGTGCGGGTGATTTGATGAGCGACGAGACCGCGAAACCCAATCTGACCGAGGTGCGCGGTCGCATCGACGCCATCGACACCGAGATCCAGAAGCTGATCGCCGAACGTGCGCAGTTCGCGCGCCAGGTCGGTCAGGCCAAGGGACCGATGAAGGCTGCGGTCGACTACTACCGGCCGGAACGCGAAGCGCAGGTCTTGCGCATGGTCATCGAGCGCAATCGCGGCCCGTTGTCGAACGAGGAAATGGTGCGCCTGTTTCGCGAGATCATGTCTGCTTGCCTGGCGCAGCAGGAACCGCTGACCATCGCTTTCCTGGGGCCCGAAGGTACGTTTTCGCAGACCGCCGTGCACAAGCATTTTGGCCACTCCATCCACGGCTTGCCGCTTGGATCAATCGAGGAAGTGTTCCAGGAAGTGGAAGCGGGGCACGCCGATTTCGGTGTGGTGCCGGTCGAGAATTCGACCGAAGGGTCGGTGCATCCGACGCATGACATGTTCCTGACGTCCGCGCTCAAGATCTGCGGAGAAGTCGAATTGCCGATCCACCAGTTCCTGATGGCGAAGAACGAAGGACTGGACCGCATCGAACGCGTCTATTCGCATCCGCAGTCGCTCGGTCAAACGCGCAACTGGTTGCGCACGCATCTGCCGAAAGCGGAGAAGATCGCGGTTTCTAGCAATGCCGAAGCAGCGCGTCGTGCCAAGGCTTCGGAAGACTCGGCCGCGATTGCCGGCGAAGGCGCCGCACGAGTCTATGACCTGAAAGTGCTGGCCGGTCCGATCGAAGACCGCCCCGATAACACCTCGCGTTTTGTGGTGCTCGGTCGCGACATTTTTTCGCCCTCGGGCAAGGACAAGACCTCGTTGATGCTGATCGCGAAGGACGAGCCGGGCGCGCTCTATCACCTGCTGCAACCGCTGGCACGCAATGGCATCAGCATGACGCGCATCGAGTCGCGGCCCACACGCCGACAGAAATGGCAGCACGCGTTCTTCATCGACGTGAATGGCCATGTGGAAGACGAACCGCTGAAGCAGGCACTGAGCGAACTCGGGCCGGTGACCGATCAACTGACCGTGCTCGGCTCCTATCCGGTCGCGGTGCTGACCGCATGAGCGGCAAGCTCGACTTTGTCGCGCATGCGCGGGCGCCGCTGCAGAAATTGGTGCCCTACGATCCGGGGCATGATCTGCCGGCGCTGCGCCGTCGCTTCGCAGGACAGACGCTGGCCGAACTCGGTTCGAACGAAAGTCCGTTCGGCCCGAGTGCGAATGTGCTCGCGCGCACGCGGGAACTCGGTGCCACCGCGTTGCTGCGCTATCCCGATCCGCTCGGGCTTGATTTGCGTCGTGCGCTTGCAGTGAAGCTCGGCGTCAGCGCCGATGAAATCGTGCTCGGCAACGGTTCGCATGAATTGCTGATGTTGCTGACCCAAGCCTTTGCCGGCCCCGGTGACACGGTCGTGTTCAGCGAATTCGGTTTCGCGGTGTTCCCTATTTCGACCGCGACCATGGGCGCAAACGCGAAGCGCGTTCCGGCCTTGCCGGTCGAGCATTCGACCGCGCCGCGCGGGCATGATCTCGATGCGATGGCGCAGGCGATCGACGCACAGACGAAGCTCGTTTTCGTCGCCAACCCGAACAATCCGACCGGCACTGTGTTCAGTGCACAGCAGCTGGCAACATTTCTGGAAAACGTGCCGGCGCAGGTGCCGGTCGTGGTCGACGAGGCCTATCACGAGTACGCGACCGATCCGGCGGTCGGCAGTGCGCTCGGTTTGCGTGATCGCTTTCCGAATCTGATCATCACCCGCACCTTTTCCAAGGCCTACGGTCTTGCCGGGTTGCGTGTCGGATATCTGATCGCCGCTGCTGGTTGCGTCAACGTGCTCAACCGCTTGCGCGAGTCGTTCAATGTCAATGCCATTGCCTTGGCGCTGGCGGAAGTCGCACTCGCCGACCAGGTGCATGTCGATCATGTGCGCGCCACGACGGCGCTGCAGATCGCGGAACTGTCGCAAACCCTGCGCGATCTTGGCTTGTTCGTACCTCCGTCGCAGACCAATTTTGTGCTCGTCGATTTTGGACGCGACGCCGCCGACATCGAAGCGAAGCTGTTGG
>JAYUXS010000189.1:0-1814 GCA_043752845.1 Lysobacterales bacterium
TGAAGTTGTCGACGATGATGCTGTCGCCGCTGACAAACGTACCATCGAGAATCTGCTTCGCGAGCGGGTTCTCGAGCTGGCTCTGGATGGCGCGTTTCAACGGGCGCGCGCCGTAGACCGGATCGAAGCCGGCGTTGCCGAGCAGATCGAGTGCACTGTCGCTGATCTCGATGCGGATACCGCGTTCGGCCAATCGTTTTGTCAGATGCCCGGACTGAATGAGAGCGATGCTGCGGATGTGCTCACGCGCGAGCGGATGGAATACGACCAACTCGTCCAATCGATTGATGAACTCCGGCCGGAAGTGGCTCTGCACCACTTCGAGCACGGCCGACTTCATGCCGACATAATCATTGTGCGCAGCGAATTCCTGGATCAACTGCGAACCGAGATTGCTGGTCATCACGATCACGGTATTGCGGAAGTCGACGGTGCGACCCTGGCCATCGGTCAAGCGGCCGTCGTCGAGCACCTGCAGCAACACGTTGAACACATCGCTGTGCGCCTTCTCGACTTCATCGAGCAGGATCACGCTGTACGGACGACGGCGCACGGCTTCGGTCAGATAGCCGCCTTCCTCATAACCGACATAGCCGGGCGGTGCGCCGATCAGGCGCGAGACGCTGTGCTTCTCCATGAACTCGCTCATGTCGATGCGCACCATCGCGTCGGTCGAATCGAACAGGAACTCGGCCAACGCCTTGCACAGCTCGGTCTTGCCGACACCGGTCGGACCAAGGAACAGGAAGGAACCGTTCGGGCGGTTCGGATCGGACAAGCCGGCGCGTGAGCGGCGGATCGCATCAGCGACCGCGACCACGGCTTCGTGCTGACCGACGACGCGCTTGTGCAGCTCCGATTCCATGCGCAGCAATTTGGCGCGCTCGCCTTCGAGCATTTTGCTGACCGGAATGCCGGTCCAGCGCGACACGACTTCGGCGATTTCGTCCGCGGTCACACGTTGCTGCAGAAGCTTGAAGCCCTTTTGTTCGGTCTCCTGCGCGGCTGCGAGCTGCGCTTCCAGTTGCGGCAATTTTCCATACTGGAACTCGGATACTTTCGCGAGATCGCCGCGACGCATGGCGGCGTCCATCTCCTGCTTGGCGCGCTCGATTTCCTCCTTGAGCTTGGTGCTGCCTTGTACTGCCGCCTTCTCGGATTTCCAGATTTCCTCGAGATCGGAAAACTGGCGCTCGAGCTTGTCGATCTCGACTTCCAGATCATTCAAACGCTGCTTCGTCTCCGCATCTTTTTCCTTCTTCAGCGCCTCGCGCTGGATCTTGAGCTGGATGAGCCGACGTTCGAGCCGATCCATCACTTCTGGCTTCGAATCGATTTCCATGCGGATGCGCGACGCCGCCTCGTCCATCAGGTCAATGGCCTTGTCCGGCAGTTGCCGGTCGGCGATGTAACGATGCGACAGCGTGGCGGCAGCGATGATCGCCGGGTCGGTGATCTCGACGCCGTGATGTACCGCGTACTTCTCCTTGAGGCCGCGCAGGATCGCGATGGTGTCTTCGACATTCGGCTCGCCGACGAACACTTTCTGGAAGCGTCGTTCCAGCGCGGCGTCTTTTTCGACGTACTTGCGGTACTCGTCGAGCGTGGTCGCGCCGACGCAATGCAGCTCGCCGCGCGCCAGCGCCGGCTTGAGCATGTTGCCGGCGTCCATCGACCCTTCCGCCTTGCCGGCACCGACCATGGTGTGCAGCTCGTCGATGAACAGGATCACGTTGCCTTCCTGTTTTGAGAGATCGCTCAGCACCGCCTTGAGCCGTTCCTCGAACTCGCCGCGGAACTTGGCGCCGGCGATC
>JAYUXS010000190.1:0-10207 GCA_043752845.1 Lysobacterales bacterium
TTTTCATGTCCGACACAACCCTCAGAATTCGCCGTGCCGCCGTGCTCGGTGCCTGTGTGATGGGCGCACAGATCGCCGCCCACCTGGCCAATGCCAACGTCGAAGTGCTGCTGTTCGATTTGCCGGCGAAGGAAGGCGACCCAAACGGCATCGTTACCAAGGCGATCGCCAATCTCGGCAAGCTGAGCCCGACCCCGCTCGCGGTGAAGTCGAAAGCGAACGAAATCATTCCGGCCAATTACGACCAGCATCTGCCGCTGCTCGCGCACTGCGATCTGGTGATCGAAGCGATCGCCGAGCGCATGGACTGGAAGCACGACCTGTATCGCAAGATCAGCCCGCACCTGAAAGAAGACGCGGTGATCGCCAGCAATACTTCGGGCTTGCCGATCAACCAGCTCGCTGAAGGTCTGCCGCCCGAACGCCATGAGCGTTTCTGTGGCATCCATTTCTTCAATCCGCCGCGATACATGCATCTGGTCGAGCTGATTCCGATCCGCCGCACCTCACCTGCGGTGCTCGAGGCACTCGAAAGCTTCCTGACCACGACGCTTGGCAAGGGCGTTGTGCGCGCGAAGGACACACCGAACTTCATCGGCAATCGCATCGGCGTGTTCTCGATACTGTCAGCGATGTACCACACCGAAAAATTCGGGCTGGGCTTCGATGTCGTCGACGCATTGACCGGTCCAGCCGTGGGCCGCCCGAAATCCGCGACGTACCGCACCGCTGATGTGGTCGGTTTAGACACCATGGCGCATGTCATCAAGACCATGGCCGACACCCTGCCGGATGACCCGTGGCACGCCTATTTCCAGGCGCCGGTGTGGCTGAAAGGGCTGATCGAAAAAGGCGCGCTTGGCCAGAAAACCTCCGCCGGCATCTTCAAGAAGGTCGGCAAGGACATCCTGATGCTCGATGTGGCGTCCGGCAGTTACGGCCCGCAATCGGGCAAGGTTGTTCCGGAAGTCGAAGCGATCCTGAAGATCAAGAATCCGGCGGAAAAAATCGCCGCGCTGCGCAATTCCGCCGAACCGCAGGGCCAGTTCCTGTGGGCCTGCTTCCGAGATCTGTTCCACTACACCGCGACGCATCTTGAGGAAATCGCCGACAACGCGCGCGACGTCGATTTCGCCATCCGTTGGGGTTACGGCTGGTCGCAGGGTCCGTTCGAAACATGGCAGGCCGCCGGCTGGAAACAGATCACCGAGTGGATCAATGCCGATATCGCGGCCGGCAAGGCGATGTCGAACACACCGTTGCCGAAATGGGCGGTCGATCCGACCCGTGCCGGCGTGCATGCCAGCCACGGTTCTTACTCGCCGCGCGACAACACCTATCGTTCGCGTAGCAAATCGGCGGTTTACCAGCGCCAGTTGTTCCCCGATCCGCTGCTCGGCGAGCTGCCGCATCCCGGCACCACGGTGTTCGACAGCGGCGATGCGCGCATGTGGCACCAAGGCGACGGCATCGCGATCCTGAGCTTCAAGACCAAGATGAATACCATCAGCGGTGGCGTGCTCGATGCCATCCATCGCGCCGTCGACGAAGCCGAGCGCGGCTTCCAGGGCCTGGTCATCTGGCAGCATGGCGAACCGTTCAGTGCCGGTGCCGATTTGACCGGCGCGATGGGCGCATTGCAGGCCGGCAAGCTGACTGAATTCGAAGCGATGATCGATCGCTTCCAGCAGACCGCGATGCGTATCAAGCATTCGCTGGTGCCGGTGGTCAGCGCGATCCGCGGCATGGCACTTGGCGGCGGCTGCGAATTCCAGATGCATTCGGCGCGCACCGTGGCTGTGCTCGAAAGCTACATCGGTCTCGTCGAAGCAGGCGTCGGTTTGCTGCCTGCGGGTGGCGGCCTGAAAGAACTTGCCGTGCGTGCCGCACAGAAAGCCGAAGGTGGCGACCTGTTCCCGTTCCTGAGCCGTTCGTTCCAGGCTGTGGCCATGGCGACAGTGTCGGGCTCGGCGCTTGAGGCGAAGGAACTCGGTCTGCTGCGCAGCTCCGACGTGATCGTCTTCAATGCCCATGAACTGCTGTTCGTGGCCAAGAACGAAGCGCGTGCGCTGGCCGAATCCGGCTATCGCCCGCCGCTGCCGGCGCGTGCGATTCCGGTCGCCGGCGACACCGGCACGGCGTCGTTGCGCATGATGCTGATCAACATGCTCGAAGGCCGCTTCATCTCCGAACATGACGCCGAAATCGGCCGACGCATCGCCGACACCTTGTGCGGCGGCGAAATCGAACGCGGCGCGACGGTCGACGAGCAATGGCTGCTCGATCTCGAACGCAAGCACTTCGTTGCACTCGCGCAGATGCCGAAGACCCAGGAACGCATCATGCACACGCTGAAAACCGGCAAGCCGCTGCGTAACTGAGTCCTGACAGGAGAATCTTATGAGCAAACAAATCCAGGACTGCTACATCGTTGCCGCCAACCGCACCGCCGTCGGCAAGGCACCACGTGGCGTGTTCAGGCACACGCGCCCGGACGATCTGCTGGCGCACGCCCTGCGCGGCATTCTCGATCCGCTGCCGCAGCTCGACCGCTCGCGCATTGACGACATCATCGTCGGCTGCGCCATGCCGGAAGCTGAGCAAGGCATGAACATCGCGCGTATCGCGAGCTTGCTGGCCGGCCTGCCGAACACCATCTCGGCGATGACCATCAACCGTTTCTGTTCCTCCGGCGTGCAGGCGGTCGCACTCGCCGCTGATCGCATCCGTCTCGGCGAAGCTGACCTGATGATCGGTGCCGGCACCGAGTCGATGAGCATGATCCCGATGATGGGCCACAAGATCGCGATGAACCCGGCGGTCTTCCAAAACGAAAACATCGCGATCGCCTATGGCATGGGCATCACCGCGGAAAAAGTCGCGGAGCAATGGAAAATTTCGCGTCAGGCACAGGATGAATTCGCGCTTGCCAGTCATCAGAAAGCCGCCGCGGCGATCGCCGCCGGTGAATTCGCGAGCGAGATCCTGCCCTACGAAATCGATGACCGGCTGCCGAATCTCGACACCCGCGAGATCCGCATCACTCGCAAGAAAATCACCCAGGACGAAGGTCCGCGCGCCGACACCACGCTCGAAGCCCTGGGCGGACTCAAGACCGTGTTCCGCGCGGGCGGCAGCGTCACCGCCGGCAACAGTTCGCAGATGTCCGATGGTGCGGGTGCCGTGCTGCTCGCTAGTGAAAAGGCCATCAAGGAATTCGGTCTGACGCCCCTCGCCCGCTTCGTCTCGTTTTCGGTGGCCGGCGTGCCGCCGGAAATCATGGGCATCGGCCCGAAGGCGGCGATTCCGAAAGCCTGCGCGCAGGCCGGCATCTCGATCAAAGATCTCGACTGGATCGAGCTCAATGAAGCCTTCGCCGCGCAAGCACTGGCGGTGATTCAGGATCTCGGTCTCGACGCCAGCAAGATCAACCCGCTCGGCGGCGCGATCGCTTTGGGTCATCCGCTCGGTGCCACCGGTGCGATCCGGGTCGCCACGCTCGTGCACGGCCTGCAACGCCGCCAGCAGAAATACGGCATGGTGACGATGTGCATCGGCACCGGCATGGGTGCGGCCGGAATCTTCGAGCGCGTCTGATCACAATGTTGCGAATACGACGGGGACCATGCCGATGAAGCTCGTCGGCGTGGTCATGGTGAAGAACGAAGCGGACGTGATCGAAGCATTCGTTCGCCACAATCTGCGCGTTCTCGATCGCTTGTTGATCGTCGATCACCAGAGCAGCGACGCGACGGTAAACATCGTGATGGCGCTGGCGGCCGAAGGATTGCCGATCGACCTGATGCGCGATACCGCGATCGCGTTCAGGCAAGGCGATCGCATCGGAGAAATGGCACGGTTGGCGTTTGCAAAACACGGCGCAGATCATGTGTTCGCGCTCGATGCCGACGAATTCATCGCCGCTGAATCACGATCACAACTCGTTGAACGGCTGCAGTCGGTGCCGCGCGGACAGAGTGTCTGTTTCCCGTGGCGTAATTTCGTTCCCGAGGATGCGCCCCCGCCCGCCCTGCACCCGCTGTCGCGGGTCCGGCTGCGCGCCTTTGCCGACGTCGAACCCCTGACCAAACTCGTCCTAGGACGCGACTTCGTCGAGCACAACCTCGCGGTCGGGCATGGCAATCATCTGTTGTTGCGTGTTGTGGGCGGTCAAGTCGTTGCGCTGCCGCCGGTGCCGCAACTCGCCGGTGTCGAGCTCGCGCACGTGCCATTCCGTTCGATCAACCAGTTTGTCGCCAAGATCGTGCTGTCGTGGTTCGGCAACCGGCTGCTGCAGGGAAAGCTGGCGCGCGTCAGCGAAACCAACTGGCATTGGCGGGAGCTGTTCGATCGCTATATCGCCGGTGACACTCTGGACTGGGCGCAGATGCGCGCCCATGCCCTGCGCAGCTATCTGCTGACGCCAGATGCGAAACCGCAGGCCTTGCCGATCGAATCTGCGCGACTGGTCTTGGATCCACTGCCGCACGATCCCATGCTGCGCTACACCGCGGACCAGAAAGACGACCCGATGCGACTGCTCTCCGTGTGGGTGGAACGCTTGCTGGATCGCCAGTTCGAGGGCGGCGACGGGCGTTGATCGCCGCGTCGTGACGAGAAGCTCACATCAAACACGGCGCGATGTGACGTATGTCACAGTTCGAGAAGATGACGCATCGATGTCGTGCGCCTGTCACGCCCGACCCCTAACGTTCTGGCGTATGGCGCCAGCGGCGCGTGTTGGATGCGAGAGGGTCATGCAATTGCGAACGAACGATCTCTACCGCGGCGCGTTGATCGTCGCCATCGCGATGCTGGCAGCATGCGGCGACGAGCCAGCATTGTCCGAGCCGAAATCCGGCGCTCAGATCGTTGCCGAATCGGCACCTGCCATCGCGACTGATGCTGCAACCACCGAATCCGCTTCAATTTTGATGCGCCGCGCGAACGATGCGTTTCTCGCTGATCGAATCCTGTCGTCAGACGGCGACAACGCCGTCGAGTTGTTCCTGAAAGTACGCGATCTTGATGCCGAACATCCAGGCTTGAACGAAGTGCTGGTGGAAATCATGCCGCTCGCCAACTACGGCTTCGAAAGTGCACTGCGCAGCAACGACGTACCGGAAGCGCAGCGACTGCTCGCGCTGATGCAACGTTTGAATGGTGGATCACACGCCGTCAAGGCCGCAGCCGTGAATCTGGATCAGTTGCGTATACGACTCGCGCAAAGTACGGCGACGCCGGGCGCCACATCGACGGTGCCCGTCGCCGCGAATGCCGAGGTGAAGCCGATGACCGCGACACCGGCCCAACCGGTCCGTGTCAAACCCGCGGCAACCGCTCAAGTCATCGCAAGTGCGACCGAAGATGACGCCGATCGGCGCGGAGCAATGCCCGCGGCAAAAACCGCTGTGACGGCTGCGCCGCCTACGAAAACCGCAAACCTCATCGCACCCATAGCGATCGCCAAAGTCACGCCGGAATACCCGTCGCAGGCGAAGCGTCGCAATGTCGAAGGCTTTGTGGAACTGGAATTCGTGGTGAATGAACTTGGCGGTACCGAAGACATCCGTGTCGTACGCAGCGAACCGCAGGGCACTTTCGACCGTTCGGCGGTGCGCGCACTGATGCGCTGGCGCTTCAAGCCCGCCGAACGCGACGGCAAGCCAGAGGTCGCAAAGACGCGAACCACGGTGAATTTCCGCCAAGGCTGAGGGCGCTGCAGTTCGCACTTCGGTGTCGGCGCGGCGGATAATGACCGCCGCTCCCGGAGAACCTCATGTCGTTGCGCCTCGCCCTATCGACCACCCTCGTGTTGCTGACGGTCGCTGCCTGTTCGAACTCCGCCCCGCCGCCCGCATCCGAGATCGCGAACGACACGGTTCAAATCGCTGCCACTCCGGTGACGACCGAAGCCGTTGCGGTGCAGTTGGGCATGGTGTTCGACGACGCTGATCCGATCTTGATGGCCGGCGCGCTGCTCGTGCACGGCACACTGTCGGTCGGTGATCGGCTCGAAATGATGGGCAGCGCCGGACAACGCGTCGACGTACATATCGATGCAATCAAGGACGACGTCACCACAGCACTGGTGTCGAATGCAAAAGCGCCTGCCGGCGTATTCCTGTCGTTCACCGCGGACACGCCGGGCATGACCGCCAATGACAACCTGCTGGTGGCCAAAGGCGGTTTCCCGGATTTCGAATCTGCAAAAGCTTTTGTCGATGAAGCGACGCCAGCCGAGCAACTCTGATGGCCACAACCTGACCAGCGCTTCCTGAGTGGTGCGTTCGACTTCGCCCGGAATTACTCCGGCGCGACCACGCGGATGCCGGCATCGTAGGTGTAGTCGACGACGGTCTTGCTGCGCTGCCCCATCGCTTCGCCCTCGCTCTCGGCGCGCACCGGATAACCACTGGTCTTGTCGAGATAGACCGTGCTCGATCCTTTCGAACGGATGCCCATGACCTTGGTATCGAAGTCGTAAGCGAACACTTTGCAATCATGGCCGTTGATCGACTCATCGCCAAGCTGGCGCACATTCGTGGTGCCTTCCGTCGCGGCCTTCATCGCCTCGGGCTTGTAGGCATCGATGATCTTGCTCATGTTCATCGGAAACTTCATCCAGTTCTGGCCCTCGGGGCGCATCCAGGTGTTGTCACCGATGATGATGAACTCGGTCTCCGCCGACTTCATGTGAAAACGGTTTGGCCAGTTCGCGCGCATTTCCGACTGCATCACGCGGCCCTTCTTGTCGGTTGTCGCAATCGTCGCGCTGAAGGCCAGATCACGCGCCGTGAACATCTTGCCCCACAGGCCGAGCAACTCTGCGCGCGCATCATCCGCCCGTACCACCGGCGCCGCAAAACCGGAAAACAGCAACACCGCAGACATCAATACTGATCGAATCAACATGAGCGCCACTCCTTTACTGGGAAAAATCATGGCGTAATATCCAAGCGCACGGAGGCCGTGTCAAACCATTGCGCGCCGAAGCGGGTCAGCGCACACCTTTTTGCCTGGGCCTTCAAGCGGCCGCGCGATAGTTGTCTTGCATCGGATAGGTGCGCGCGTACAGCGCGAACGCGAGTGCGGCCGCGAACGCGAAGCCGGCAAAGAAGAACATCAGGAACGCGTTCTCGCTCAGGCCGGTGCTCGCGATGCGCGAGATCACCGCTTCGTTGCGGATGCCGGCGTTGGTCAGCAGCACCCAGAGACTGCCGAAGGTGCTGGTCAGGTACCAGAACGCCATGATCACGCCCTTCATCGCTTGCGTTGCCTGGCTGTAAGCGAACTCCAGTGCAGTCGCCGAGACCAGCACTTCACCGAAGGTCAGGAACAGGTAGGGAATGCTCTGCCACGCGAGAGAAACTTGCTCGCCGCCATCGATCCACAGCTGCAAAACGCCGGCGATGATCCACGACAGGCCCGAAAACGCGATGCCCCAGCCCATGCGCCGCAGCGCAGTCACCTGGAAACCCATGCGCCGCAGCAGCGGATACAACACGATGTTGTTGAACGGGATCAGCATCATTACCAGCAGCGGGTTCAACGCCTGCATCTGCGCCGCGTCCTTGATCAGCCAGCTCGGCCACCACCAGGATTCGTGCGGGATCAGCATCTCGCGGCCCTGGATGATCCAGGTCGAGGCCTTCTGGTCGAACAAGGACCAGAACGGCGTCACCAGCGCGAATACGATCAGCACCCGCAGCACCGCACGCACGCTGTCGATCGCCGCGGCGGGATGCAAACCGCGCGCACGCTCCAGCTGCAGCGACGTGCCAAAACCGCCACATGCGATCAGCACGCCGAGACCGAGACAGGCGCTGACGACAAAGTTGAAGTCCTTCGGCCACCACGCCGGTGCGAGCTTGAACAGCGCGAGTGTCCCGAACAACACCAGAAACGCAGCGATGGCCGCACCGATCGTGGTCATCACCAGACCCGGTCGACCAGCACCGGGCGCATGCGCAACCAATGCACTGCGCGCGACGCGCATGAACGAATTGGGGTCGTTGCCCGAAGGCGGCACGTTGACGTATTGGTGCCGTCCCAGCCAGAAGATCACCGTGGCGATGAACATCAATACACCCGGCACCCCGAACGCTACCGCCGGACCGAAGCTGCGCAGCAGCAACGGCGCGAACAGCGACGCGAAGAAGGAGCCGAAGTTGATGATCCAGTAGAACCCGTCGAAAACCAGCTTGGCCTTGTCCTTGTTGCTCCGGTCGAACTGGTCGCCGCAGAACGACACGACCAGGGGCTTGATGCCGCCGGAACCGAACGCGATCAGAAACAGACCCGTGTAGAACCCGGTCGCGCTGCCCTCGAAAAACGCCAGACAGGCATGGCCGGCACAGTAGATCAGCGAAAACCAAAGCACCGTGTTGTACTTGCCGAAGTAACGATCGGACAGCCAACCCCCGAGCAACGGGAAGAAGTACACGCCGATCACGAACATGTGGAACACGTCCTTGGCGGCAGACTCGCGCGCACCGCCCTGCGGCAGGTACTGCATCAACACCGAGCTGATCAGGAACGGCACCAGGATGTTGCGCATCCCGTAGAAGCTGAAACGCTCGCAGGCCTCGTTGCCGATGATGTACGGGATCTGGCGCGGCATCTTGCCGGTCGGCGAGTTCGGGGTCGGTGTCGCGGCTGTGCTCATCATGCGCTTCATCGTGGGAATCGGTTCGCGAGTGTAGTCAACCGTGCGTGATTTGCGACCACCCGCCATAATCGATGCCAGTTCTGGATCCGGAATTTCGCATGAAGACACACGCCATCCGCTTCGACCTGCATCCGGTCACGCCCGAGATCGATCATCCGCGTCCCGAACGCCTGCTGTCGGGAGATCCTGCGCGAACGACGTGGAACCATTACACCAATGCCAGCGGTGAAGTGTTCGCTGGGATCTGGTCAAGCGAAGTCGGCCACTGGCGCATCGTGATGGGCGCGCACGAAGACGAGTTGTTTTTCGTCACGGCCGGGCGCTGCCGGTTGACCGCAGACGACGGCCACAGCGTCGAATGCGCAGCCGGACAATCGCTGGTGATCCCGGCCGGATTCAGCGGCAGCTTCGAAGTCATCGAAGCCATGACCAAGCACTACATGATCGTCGACCGCCAAGCGTGATCCGTGGCGGCATCAGGTTCACCCAACGCCAGCATGTGAACTATTTCACAGTTCGATGACAACCTGTTCACGCGAGCGCAGACTGCCGCGCGCAGGGAAAGCCGACGATTTCCGTGACCTGTCCCCCGATGGTGGCAACGGCAAGGCCGCCAACATCGCGGCGGCCGTGAAGAATGCGGCAGCGGCCGCGGCAAAGCCACCGGCTGCTGATGCGCCGAAGGCCGAGTCCGACAACTACATCATCCAGTGCAGCGCCAGCAGCGCGACGATCACCCATCGCGCGGTGCTTCCGTACAAGGACGCCGCCGGCAAGCCACAGTCGTGGTATCGCCGCTCGGTCCACACCCTGGAAAAACGCAACGGACAATGGGTCGTGGTCGCCACATTGGCCGGGCCCATGCATGACAGTGATGTGTTGCGCTATCTGGAACGCGATTGGGCCGCCGCCGACGTCGCCAAGGATGCCAGCTGGATCGAGAACAACTATGCCGACGACTTCGTTGGCGTCAACGCCCGCACCGGCAAGTTCAGTTCCAAGGCCGATGACATCGCCGATGCGAAGACCAGCAAAAACGTCACTGCCGCCGCCAGCGTTTCCGATCTCGATGTACGCGAGGAAGGCGACGTCGCCGTAGTCACTGGTGAATACCATTCGAACGGCAAAGACGAAAAAGGCGCCGACTTCACCCGCCACATCGCCTTCACCGATGTCTGGAAGAAAAAAGACGGTCGCTGGCTGGTGTGGTCGTCACAGGGAACCATAATCGCACCCGCGCCGTAAGCAAGTCTGCCCACCGACAGCCGCGTGCAATGCGCGGCTGTCGGTTCGGTTGGGTCAGTCAGGTTTGTTTGTACGGGTGTAATGGCAACCCGCTCAAGGTCTGCTCGGATGCTCAGCGTCGTTTTCCGATGCACGACCGACACGCCCACGGGTTATCCTCGCGTCGCCCGCAGGAGCACGCTTGGACGCCAGCCATTCCACCCAGGAATTGATCGACCTCGCGCGCGGCGGCCATTCGGGCGCGCGTGAAACGCTGGCTGGTCGCTATCGGCAGGTGATCAGTCGCTGGGC
>JAYUXS010000191.1:0-1809 GCA_043752845.1 Lysobacterales bacterium
CAGCGTCGCAACTACGGCGCTTCCAGCCGTGGCGACAGTGGCGGCGGCAGCCGTTCCGGCTTTTCGTCGCGCGCCTGATTCGCGCCACGCCTCTTGATGTAGGAGCGCCATTCATGGCGCGATTCAATTCGCCACGGTGCAGATCGCGGCGTCACCGGTCGCGCCATGAATGGCGCTCCTACAAAATAGGCGCCGTTGCAGCAATCGTTGTTATCCTGCCCGCATGTCCCTGACGAAATTTTCATCGCGCATCAGCGAACGTTTTCGCGGCTTCATGCCGGTGGTGGTGGACGTCGAAACCGGCGGCTTCGACGCGACCCGCGATGCACTGCTGGAAATCGCCGCGGTGCCGATCCTGATGAATGCGGCCGGCGAAGTGATTCGCGGCGAGACCGTGTCCACACATGTCGTGCCGTTCCCGGGCAGCCATATCGACCCCCGCGCACTCGAAATCACCGGCATCGATCCGACGCATCCGTTTCGCGCCGCACTCGATGAGAAACTCGCGCTCGATCACATCTTCGCGCCGCTGCGCAAGGTGATGAAAGACGCGGATTGCAATCGCGCGGTCCTGGTCGGTCACAACGCCCATTTCGATCTCGGTTTTCTGAATGCCGCGATCAAGCGCACCGGCCACAAGCGCAGCCCGTTCCACCCGTTTTCCTGTTTCGACACGGTCTCCCTCGCGGGCCTCGCCTTCGGCCAGACCGTGCTCAGTCGCGCCGTGCAAGCGGCAGGCCTGACCTGGAATGCCGACGAAGCGCATTCGGCGGTCTACGACACCGAACGCACTGCCGATCTGTTCTGCCTGATCATCAATCGCTGGAAACACTTCGTCGATCTGGCTCCGGATGCAGCGCCGATGTCGGCGCTGGATGACGCGGTCGCCGATCCGGAGAGTGAAATCGTCACTGCAACGCTCGAAGAACCTTGATCCGGACCGGATCCGCACCCAGTACTTGCGGACGACGCGACAGGAGCGACGCATGCCCACCTATGAATACGCCCCGGTGACTCTCGGCTGCTCCGATTGCGCGCCGAGCTTCGAGGTCTTCCAGAAGATCGTCGACGATGCGCTGACGCACTGCCCGACCTGCAATCAGCCGATCCGCCGCGTGCTCTCGGCCAGTGCCGTCATCAGCGGCGCCAGCCATGTGCTGAAAGAAGGCCATTTCTCGAAGCACGGTTTCACCCAGTACAAGAAAACCGAGAAAGGCAAATACGAAAAAACCGCCGGTTCAGGGCCGGACACGATTTCGGGCGATTGAGTCGTCGCGTCGCCCGATTCGTGCCAGCGCTGCGCGAATCGCCCTCAAGCCAGCCCCGCGTAGACCGTCTGCACTTCATCGTCGTCGTCGAGCGCTTGCAGGAAGGCTTCCACTTCCTCGCGCTCAGCGCCGCTCAAGCTGACCGGGTTTTTGGCGCGATAGCCGATGTAGGCCTTCTGCACGGTGTAGCCGAAGTTCGGCAAGGCACGCTGCACGGCATCGAGATCGGTCGGCGCGGTGTAGAACGTCACGCCGTCATCGACCGCGACATCCTGTGCGCCGGCTTCAATCGCGGCGGTTTCGGCATCGGCCTTGGGGTCATGCGCTTCGGCTTCGATGATGCCGAGATGGTCAAAATCCCAACTGACCGAGCCCGCAGCACCGAGTTGGCCTTTGCGAAACAACATGCGGATCGCCGAAACGGCACGATTCTGATTGTCGGTCAGGCATTCGACGATCACCGGCACACGATGCGGCGCGAAGCCTTCGTACGTCAGCTTCTCGTATTGCGCACCGCCATCAAGCAGCCCCGCGCCTTTCT
>JAYUXS010000192.1:0-1806 GCA_043752845.1 Lysobacterales bacterium
CTGATAATCCACCGTCAGCGGGAAGAAATCGGTGCCTTCACGCACAGACTTCGCACCGACGACCGACACGAGTACCACCGTGTCGGACATTTTCACTACGACCGCACCCGAGGCTTGGCGGGCGATCTCACCCGTTTCCAGGGTGACATCATGATTTCCGTACTTGAACGACTTGACTGTCTTGGCCACGAGGCGGTCCTTGATGACTGAATCTTTAGTGATGTGATTGAGTGATTTGACCGATCAACGACGCAGGCCAAGCTTCTCGATCAACGCCTTGTAACGCGCGCTGTCGTTCTTCTTCAGATACGCCAGCTGGCGACGACGCTGATTCACCATGGTGATCAGGCCGCGACGGGAGTGATGGTCTTTCGCGTGCGACTGGAAGTGCGGCGCAAGCACGTCGATCTGCGCCGACAACAGCGCGATCTGGACTTCCGGCGAACCGGTGTCATTCGCCTTGCGGCCATGTTCGGCGATGATTTTTGCGGATTGTTCTGGAGTCAGAGCCATGATGTTTATCCTGAAACGGGACGAGTCCAAACCGGCGCCAGATTCGCGCAAGCAGTCTCAAAGGGTGGTTTTGGGGCGAAGGAAGGCGCGCATTCTAGGGGCGTGCGATGTGCTTCACAAGCAAACTGACGTGAATACCGACGGTCGGTTTCAAGACGTCGCCATCAATCGGTCTGCGCGCAACACGCTGGACTCGACCAAACCGAGCCCGAAAAAACGCGCGTCTGGCGCATACAAGCGGTAGCGGCCATCACTTTCAGCGCGGTCAGCAAGCTTGCGTCCGAAACACAGTTCGCCCGATTCATGCTCGGACAGCGTGAGCTGCGTGAACTGGGCCAAAGCGCGATCGATCGGCATGATGCACGCGTCGGGGTCATCCAACTGGTTCAGGGCATCGAGGCCAAACATGGCTGCGACTTCGAACGGGCTGACCCAGAGTCGTCGCAAGGCGGCCAAATGGGCAGCCGATCCGAGCGCGCGCGCGAGATCGACGCCGAGGCTGCGGATATAGGTGCCGGAACCACAAACTACTTCGATTTCAAGTGCTTCCGGCGTAAAGCTCAACACGTCGATACGTTCGATTTCGACCTCGCGCTCGGGCGCCTCGACGATTTCACCCTGGCGCGCGAGTTTGTACAGCGGCACGCCGTCGCGCTTGATCGCCGAATACGCGGGTGGAATCTGGCGGATGCAGCCGAGGAACTGCGGCAACACCGTATCCAGTTCGGCGCGCGTCGCGGTGGGCAAGTCGGCGGTGCGAATCGACTCACCTTCACGATCGCCGGTCGCGGTCTCATGCCCGAACGCGATCGTCGTGCGATATGCCTTGCCTGCGCTGATCACGTGCTGGATGAACTTTGTCGCTTCGCCCAGAAAGATCGGCAGCATGCCGGTGGCGAGCGGATCAAGGGTGCCGGCGTGGCCGGCCTTGATGCGGTTGAAGCGGTGGCGCACCCTTTGCAACGCCGCGTTGGAACTCAGGCCCAGCGGTTTGTCGAGCAGGACAATGCCGTGCATCGATGATCAGCGCGAACGCTTGCTGCGCACTGAGGATTTCTTCTTTGCGCGTTTTTTCGGTGCCGGTTCTGGATTTTCGGCGATTTCCGCGGCCAAACGCGCGGCGCGTTGTTCCGGTGCGGACGGATCGGGTAGCGGCGCAATCGGCTCATTCGAATCGCGCAGCAGCTCTTCGATACGCTCGCCACGATCGACCGAGTCGTCGTATTTGAAATGCAGCGCCGGCACCGCACGCAATTCGACGCGTTGCGACAGTTCGCGGCGGAATTCCCAAGC
>JAYUXS010000193.1:0-4473 GCA_043752845.1 Lysobacterales bacterium
TCACTTTCGACTCGAAGCGGATGCGATAGCCGACGGTTTCGCCGACTGCTTGTCCGAGCGACTCGGCCATGAACCCGGCGGCTGCGCGTGCAGCGATGCGACGTGGTTCCAGCATCAGGATCTTGCCGCTGCACCACGGCGCGCGCAGCAGGGCCAGCGGCACCTGTGTCGTTTTGCCGGCGCCGGGCGGTGCTTCAAGCACCAGTCGCGGATGCGCCGTCAGTGTTGCGACGATCTCGGGGAGCAAGCCCGTGATCGGCATGTCGGGTGTGGCCATCGGCACAGTTTGGCGCTGCCGCGCGCGCCGCTGCAACCGCTCGTGTGTTCTTGCACGTTGCGGATGTGCACTTTGGGAAATGGCTGCAGCTGAGTAATCTGTAGCGATGAACCACGACCCGCACTTCACGCTCAACGGCAACTCTGTTGCCCTCGCCGACGCCGAGCCTACGCAGTCGCTGCTGCGCTGGCTGAAGCAACAGCGCCTGAGCGGCACCAAGGAAGGCTGCGCCGACGGTGACTGTGGCGCCTGCACCGTCGCCATGGTCGAAACCGACAGCCGCGGCACGTCGCGTTACATCGCCGTGAACAGTTGCCTGCTGCCACTCGGTGCCGTGGCCGGACGCGAGGTGCTAACCGTCGAGGCGCTGGCCGAAGGCGCGCGCCTGCATCCGGCGCAGCAGGCCCTGGTCGACTGTGCCGGCTCGCAATGCGGTTACTGCACGCCGGGCTTCGTCATGAGCCTGTTCGTCGGCACCTGCAATAGTGAGCTGTCGGACCACACGACCGAAGGCAATCTCTGTCGTTGCACCGGCTATCAACCGATCCGCGCCGCCACCGCCGTGCTCGCGCAACAAGCGGCCGCGGGCGATCGCTTCGTGCAAGGGTTGGCGACGCCGCGAAACGCCCCAGTGTCGACACGACTCGGCAGCTATCACAGCCCGACCACGGTCTCCGAAGCGCTGGCGTTGAAACAGGCGGACCCGGACGCCAACTGGATCGCCGGCGCCACTGATCTCGGGGTTCTGCTCAGTCATGGCCAGCCGGTGGCGCCGATGCTGATCGCGCTCGACCGCGTCGCCGAGCTCAAGGTGCTGCATGTCCGCGACGAAGCCGTGCGTATCGGCGCCGGCGTGTCGCTGGCGGTGGTCGAAAAAGAACTCGCCGGCATGTTCCCGGCACTCGACGACATGCTGCCGTGGTTCGCGGCGCGCCAGATCAAGAACCGCGCGACGATCGGCGGCGGTCTCGGCACCGCTTCGCCGATCGGCGATCTCGCACCGATCCTGCTCGCACTCGATGCCACCGTGCACTGCGTCGGCGTGAACGGCGCGCGCGACGTGGCGATCAACGACTTCTTCATCGACTACCGCAAGACTGCGCTGTACGCCGGAGAGTTGATCATCGCGGTGACGATTCCGCGTCGCGCCCACCTGGTGACGGCGTCGTACAAGGTGGCCAAGCGACAGACCGACGACATCAGTATTGTTGCGGCGAGCTTTGCGCTTGCCTTCGATGCCACCCGACGCGTGCAGCAGGTGCGACTCGCCTACGGCGGTATCGCGGCGATTCCGAAACGCGCGACGCGCACCGAGACGCTGTTGCTCGGTCGCGTGCTCGACGACGCATTGCTGGAACAGGCGCGCGCCCTGCTCGTGGAAGAATTCACGCCGCTGTCCGACCATCGCGCAGATGCCGCGTATCGACGTGCGCTCGCCGGCAACCTGTTCGCGAAGTTCGTGGCCGAGCGTCTGCCATGAGTGGGCACACGCTGCGCCATCACGAGTCGGCCATCGGCCATGTCAGCGGCCGCGCCATCTACACCGACGAACAGCATCCGCCACAGGGGATGCTGAGTGTCTACCCGGTGCAGGCGCCGCATGCGCATGCGCGAATTCTCGCGCTCGATGCCAGCGCCGCACTCGCGCTGCGCGGCGTGCACGCGGTGCTCACCGCCGCGGATATTCCCGGACACAACGACACCGGACCGATCGTGCACGACGAACCGCTGATCGCGCATGATCTGGTCAGCTACTACGGCCAGGCCGTGGCCTGGGTCGTCGCCGACAGCGAGGCTGAGGCGATGAATGCAGCGAAACTGGTCCGTGTCGACTACGAAGCGTTGCCGGCGCTGCTGGATCTGCCCGCGGCGATCGCCGCCGAATCGTTTCACTTGCCGCCGGTGCAGGTGCTGCGTGGTGACGCCGAAGCGGTATTGGCCGCAGCCCAACATCGATTGCAGGGCGAATTGCACATCGGTGGCCAGGATCATTTTTATCTTGAAACGCAAGCGAGCTGGGCCAGCATCGATGGTGAAGGCATCGTCCACGTCACCTCTTCGACCCAGCATCCAAGCGAGACCCAGCACATCGTCGCGCATGTGCTCGGTATTCCGGTGCATCGCGTGGTGTGTCGGTGCATCCGCATGGGCGGCGGCTTTGGCGGCAAGGAAACGCAGGCGAATCCATATGCGGCGATTGTCGCGCTGGCTGCGTGGAAGACCGCGCGACCGGTGCGCATCAAACTGACGCGCGCGCTCGACATGCAGCTGACTGGCAAGCGCCATCCTTTCTTCGCACGCTTCGATGTCGCCTTTGACGACGATGCGCTGTTGCAGGCGGCGCGTATCGAGCTGGTCGCCGACGGCGGCTGGAGCGTGGACTTGAGTCCGCCGGTGCTGATGCGCGCGATGGTGCATGTCGACAATGCCTACTTCTTTCCGAACCTCGCCGTGCACGGGCGCATCGCGAAGACGAACCTGGCTTCGAACACGGCGTTTCGCGGCTTCGGTGGGCCGCAGGGCATGCTCGTGGGCGAGGAGATCATCGACCGCATCGCACGCCAGCTCGGCTTGCCGGCGGATCTGGTGCGTGAACGCAACTTCTATCGCGGCGATGACGACGCCGAGCGCAACCAGACCCACTACGGCCAGCCGGTGGTCGACAATCATCTGCCGGAACTGTGGGCGCAGTTGCGTGCGTCGAGCGACTTCGACGCACGCCGTGCCGCAATTGACGCGCACAACGCCGAGCACCCGCAGCGCAAGCGCGGGCTCGCGATCACGCCGGTCAAGTTCGGAATCTCCTTCAACAAGACCGAATACAACCAGGCCGGCGCGCTCGTGCACGTCTACGTCGATGGCAGTGTGCAGTTGAACCACGGCGGCACCGAGATGGGCCAGGGCTTGCACACGAAGATACTCGCCGTCGCAGCGCAGACGCTGGGCATATCGGTGGCGCGCATCCAGATGATGGTGACCAGCACCGACAAGGTGCCGAACACTTCGGCGACGGCGGCGAGCAGCGGTTCCGATCTCAATGGCCAAGCGGTCAAGGCGGCCTGCGAAACCCTGCTGGCACGCATGGCGCCGGTGGCGGCGGCTTCGCTGGCCGGTGATGCGGCGGAGATCATTTTCGAGAACGACCGTGTGTTCCTGCGCGATCAACCGGACAAGTCGCTCGCCTTCGATGACCTGGTGCGCGCGACCTACAACGCGCGCATCAGTCTGTCGGCCACCGGCTACTACCGCACGCCGGGGCTGCGCTGGGATCCGAAACTCGGTCGCGGCCACCCGTTCTACTACTTCGCCTTCGGTGCGGCGGTCAGCGAAGTCGAAGTTTGCGGCTACACCGGTGTACATCGACTGTTACGCGTGGACCTGTTGCACGATGTCGGCGACTCGATCGTCGAGGCCATTGATCGTGGCCAGATCGAGGGCGGCTTCGTCCAGGGCATGGGCTGGCTGACCTGCGAAGAACTGCGCTGGAACGACCAGGGCCGACTGCTGACCGACGCGCCGAGCACCTACAAGATTCCGACCATCGGCGACGTGCCTGCAGACTTCCGCGTCGATCTGTTCCGGCGTTCGAGCACTCCGACCACGCAGGTGATCTTCAACAGCAAGGGCGTCGGCGAACCGCCGCTGATGCTCGCGATCTCGGTGCGTGAAGCGATCCGCGACGCCGTTGCGGCATTCGGCACAGCGCGCGCGGTCGAACTCGCGGCACCGAGTACACCAGAAGCGATCTACAACGCGATCTGCAAGGTGCGGGGCGCTTCGATTTGAGCGAGCGACTGTTCGCCCAACTCGCGGCGCTGCTGGAGCATGAGTCTGTGGTGCTGGCGACCGTGCTCGATACGCGCGGTGCAGTGCCGCGGCATCGTGGTGCGCAGATGCTGATCACATCAACGCAGACCTCGTTCAGTGTCGGCGGTGGCCAGCTGGAAGCGCGTGTAGTGGAACGCGCGCGGCAGCTGTTGCGCGATGACGGCGATAGCAATCTGGTTGCGATCGACCTGACTGGCCGTCCTGGTGGCGAGGGTATCTGCGGTGGCGTGATGCGCGTCGCGCTCAGGCGTTGGCAGGGCGATGCGGATCACATCCGTGCGGGCGAGATCGTTGCGGCCTTGCACGATGGACAATCGCAAACCCTGCAATCCGCCGATCTCGGTGCCGAGTTCGTACAGGTCATCGCA
>JAYUXS010000194.1:0-1803 GCA_043752845.1 Lysobacterales bacterium
CGATGGTCGGAATGCGCGCTTCGTGCCAGCCGATGCCGCTGTTGATCAAGGTGGCGCCCGCCGCTTCGATTTCCTTGGCGAGCAGGATCACTTCGTCCCAGCTCTGGCCACGATCAACGAGATCAAGCAGGCTCAGGCGGTAGATGATGATGAAATCCGGTCCCAGCTTGGCGCGGATCGCCTTGACGATTTCAATCGCGAAACGCATGCGGTTCTCGACGCTGCCGCCCCATTCGTCGGTGCGCTTGTTCGTGCGTTCGCACAGAAATTCGTTGATCAGATAGCCTTCCGAGCCCATTACCTCGACGCCGTCGTAGCCGGCTTCGCGCGCCAGCGCCGAGCAGTTCGCGAAAGCCTTGATCTGCGACCAGACGCCGCGACTGGACAGTTCGCGCGGCGAGAACGGCGTGATCGGTGATTTGATTTTTGACGGCGCCACCGACAGCGGGTGATAGCCATAGCGCCCGGAATGCAGGATCTGCATGCACACATGCCCGCCTTCGGCATGCACGGCCTGGGTAATCTTGCGATGCCGCGCGACTTCCCAGGACCAGCTGAGCTTGCCGGCAAACGGTGCCACCCACCCCGCGATATTCGGCGCGATGCCGCCGGTGACGATCAGGCCGGTACCGCCCTTGGCACGTTCGCCGAAATAGGCCGCCAGTTTGTCGTAATCTCGGGCGCGATCTTCGAGACCGGTGTGCATCGAACCCATCAGCACGCGATTACGCAGGGTGATGTGGCCGAGATTCAGCGGCGTAAAGATGGCGGGATAGGCGGAATCGGTCACAGGCAGCGTCCAGACATGGGCAAGACGCGAGTTTCAACGGCCGTGACTTGGCAAGTCAAACGAATGTTTCAGATTTCACAATGTGAAATTGGTCACATACACACGGAGTGGGGATTCACATATCGTGACGCCACACTCAGGGACGAGCCGACCATGACGGATTCAATACGGATACTCAGTTTGGGTTTCGCCAGCAGCGAATTGCACATGATGCAGGTTGTGCTCGAATCAGCGGCGAAAACCTTGCCGCGCGGTTTTCGACTGGTGAAGGCGAACGAAGCGGCCGATGTCGCGATCGTCAACTGGAGCACGCTGAATATCGAGCGCACGCAGCAGTTTCTCGCCGATCGCTTTGACGCGACCCCGTTGATTTCGGTGTCGGAAACCGGCGTGCTCGGCTCGCCCGGACTGTGCGTCGAAGAGTCGCATCTGCTGTCGAATTTGGCGGCGATGGTGATCGAGGCGATCGAGGGCGTCGAGACGGCGTCGCGCGCACGACCGCCGGAATATGTGTCCTGGTTGAGCATGCGTCGGCACGAACCTGATATCGCGGCAATGGCCGCAGCACCGGCCAAGATCGCGCCGAGCGCGCCGGTATTTTCAGGGCCGCCCATGCTTGAGGCGAGTGCGTCCGAACCGCAGCCCCTGCATGGCGTGAAACTGTTGATCGTGGACATGCGTTCCGAAGGTCTCGATGTCGCCCGGCAGTTGCTGCACACACTCGGCGCCAGTATCGATGTAGCGCACAACGAACATGATGCTTGGACCCGCTATGCCGGCAAGCGCTATTCGGCGGTATTGATCGATGCGCGCATCGCCGATGAAGCCGGCTTCAAGTTGTGCCGGCGTATCGCCCACGACACCGTGCACAAGGCACCACCGGTGTGGATGCTGGCCGACAAACTGCGCCCGATCGAGCGAGCGCGTGGCGCGCATGCGGGCACGGCCGGCTTTCTGGGCTGGCCGTTGCAACGTGCCGCCGTCCTGCTCGCGCTGAGCGCATTGCGTGCGAC
>JAYUXS010000195.1:0-4453 GCA_043752845.1 Lysobacterales bacterium
CTCAACAACCGTCGCCTGCAGCGCACCACTGTGCATCGCCTCGGTCGCTTCATCTATCCGTTCATCCAGGGCGAACTGTTCCTGCCCTGGACCGAGGACGAATGGGTGCTGCGCATCGACGCGATGATCGAGCAGTTCGCGCTGGAAGGACTGATCGAGATCGAGGAAGACGGGAAGCACTTGCGCCGGCGCATCGGCCAGACCGACGAGGCCTACCAGCTGCGCGCGATCGCGAACTCGCTGCTGCAGGCGTTCGAGCGTTACTACATCGCGCTCGCCTTGCTGGGCAAGAGTGGCCCCGGCGTGCTGTCGACCAGTGAACTCGAGAACCAGTGCCAGCTCACAGCGCAGAGGCTGTCGCTGCTGCACACGCAAGCGGCGCCGGAATTCTTCGACAAGACCCTGTTCAAGGGCTTCATCGCGACCATGCGCGAACGCCGCGTGTTGTGGCTGGATGCGAACGCCAAGCTCGCCTTCGGCGAAGATCTTGCAACCATGGCCCAGGACTCGAAGCTGATCCTGAGTCGTGAATTGCGCCACTCGATTCTCAAGCTCGCGGGCACACAGGACCGCAGCGAAATCACTCCGCCACCGCAGACGGCCTGAGCATGGGCGAAGCCGGCAATGATGCCGATGCTGCCCTGCTGTTCGACCGGCTCTATGCCGAGTTGAAGCGCATCGCGCATCGGCAGTTGGCCGCCGGTGGCGCGACGCTGCAGACCACCGGTCTGGTGCACGAGGCCTATCTCAAGCTCGCGCATTCGCAAGTCGTCGACGAACAGCATCTGCTGAATCTCGCCAGTCGTGCGATGCGTCAGGTGCTGGTCGATACGGCGCGCGCACGCGGCCGCGCCAAACGCGGGGGCGGCTTGCAGCTGGTCACCCTGACCGAGAGTGCACAGGCGGCGCCGGAAACCAGTCTCGATGTGCTTGCGCTTGAGCAGAGTTTGCTGCGTCTGGAGCAAGTCGATCCGCGTTTGGCGCAGGTGGTCGAATTGCACTTTTTTGGCGGTCTCAGTTTCCCCGAAATGGCCCGCGTCATGAACGTGACCGAGCGCACGCTGTTTCGCGACTGGCGCGCCGCACGCGCGCTCATCCACGATGACCTGACGCGCTTCGGTGGAGTCGGCGCTTGAGCAGGCCGGCGATCGACCTCAGGCAACGGATGCGCGCTCTGCAACTGATGCGCGAAGCCCTCGACGTGAGTGCGCCCGATCGCGCCGCGTGGGTTGGCCAGCAGTGTGCGGGCGACGCCGCGTTGCAATCGGAAGTCGA
Organism: Lysobacterales bacterium; assembly: GCA_043752845.1. Lineage (GTDB taxonomy): Bacteria > Pseudomonadota > Gammaproteobacteria > Xanthomonadales > Ahniellaceae > JADKHK01. The sequence goes on from JAYUXS010000195.1 coordinate 1,276, forward strand.
TCGATTGCTGGCGATCGATGCGATCGATGCCGGACCACTCGATCGTTCGCTCGCAGAGCATGCGCAGGCGGGTGAGGTCGGCAGTGACCCGCGCATCGGTCGCCAGATCGGACCGTATGTGATCGGTGCGCTGCTTGGCCGTGGCGGCATGGGTGCGGTATATCGCGCCGAGCGCAACGAGGGCGGTTTCACGCAAACCGTGGCGCTGAAGCTGCTGCGCGCGACCGATCCCGACAACACGCTGGCGCTGCGCCGTTTCGCGCGTGAGCGACAGATTCTGGTGCGGCTGCAACATCCGAATATCGCGCGTTTTCTCGACGGCGGTATCACCGACGATGGCCAGCCCTGGTACGCCATGGAACTGGTGGAAGGCACGACCTTGGAGCAGCACGTGGCGCGCCTCGCCCTGCCGCTTCTGGCGCGACTGCGACTGTTCATGCAGGTTTGTGATGCGGTGCAATTCGCGCATCAGAACCTGGTGCTGCATCGCGACTTGAAGCCGGCCAACATCCTCGTCGACGGACACGGGCAGGTGAAACTGCTCGATTTCGGTATCGCCAAACTGCTGCTGGATGACGCTGATGCGATGACCTACGAGTTCACCCGCACCGAGCAACGTGCGTTCACGCCGGACTACGCCGCACCGGAACAGATCAATGGCCTCGCGGTGAGCACGGCGACGGACATCTACGCGCTCGGCGTGATCTTGTTCGAACTGATGACCGGACGCCGTCCGTTCAAAATTGGCGGCGTGCCTGGCCTCAGCACTGCCGCCGCCAACACCGAGGCCGAGCCGCCGTCGCGGGCCGTGTCGCGGAGCGGCGGCGAACGTCGGCGCGTGGCCGCTTTGCGTGGTGACGTCGACACCATCGTGTTGACCTGCCTGCAGGCCGAGCCGATCCGACGTTACGGTTCCGCGGCGGCCTTGAAGCGCGACATCGAGCGGCATCTCGCCGGTCTGCCGATCGAAGCACGACCGGATGCGTTCGCCTATCGCAGCGCCAAGTTCCTGCGCCGTCATCGCTACGCGGTCGCGGCGAGTGCGGCGTTCGCACTGACCTTGCTCGCGACGACCATTTTCAGCATCCAGCAGGCGCGGTTTGCGCAACGCGAATCCCTGCGCGCGACCACGCTCGCGACCTCGCTGCAACGCGAACGCGATGCCGCGCTTGACGATGCGCGTCGCCAGGAAACGCTGCGCGAGCACTTCATCGCGGTCCTGAATCGCGCCACCGAAAGCGGCGAGTCGATCGCGCCGGATCAATTGCTGGCGCTCGCCGGTGACGAGCATCTGCTCGGTGCCTTTGGCGACAGCGACATGCAGACCGCGTTGCGCCTGGCGCTCGCCGATCTGTTCGCGCAACGCGACGATCAGCAACGCGTTGTCGAACTGCTCGATCAACTGGAACCTGCGCTCGCCGACAAGCCCGGTCGCGCGCAAGCCAGTGCTGCCGCGTATCGCGCCTTCGCCGCGATTCGCCTCGGCAAGCTCGACGAGGCCGAAATCGCGATCGAGCGCGCGGAGCTGGCGATGACGCCCGAGCAACGCGGCGGCGGCATCATGCCCGCGGAGTTGCAGTTGGCACGCGCACAACTGGCGCGTTCGCGCGGCGATCTCGTGAATGCGGTCGTGGCCGCGCGCGAAGCCTCGGCGCGTGCTCTTGCCGCGACCGATGCCTCGGCGTTGGCGCGCGGCCGATTGATCGGCAGCGGCGCGACGACGTTGTTGCTGGCGGGCGAGTTGGAAGGTGCGGTCGAGTTGTCCGATCAAGCCGAGGCGATCTGGCGTCGAGCCGGCGTCAGCGACAATCTGGCAGCACGCGTCAATGCCACGAATCGCGCGAATGCCTTGTTCCTGAGCGGACAACTGCTCGCTGCGCGTGCCGCGATCGAAGGCATCGACGCCTCCGGCACCACCACCGAATCACCACCGGCGCGATCTGCGCGCAAGGCGACCTATGCCAAGTTGCTGGCCTTGCTCGCGGCTCCCGAAGCAGCGCTGATCGAGGCTGAGCACGCGATCCGACTGATGTGCGACAGCACCGGCGAAACCGCCCACGAATGCCTGCGCACGCGACTGGCAACCATCGATACCCGCTATTACGCCGGCGACCCGGCCAATGCGCGCCGCGAACTTGACCGAATCGGTCGCGGACTCGCGCACCTGCCACCGCTTGCAGCTGCGATCGCCGCGTTCGAGCGCGTGCTTGCATTGCAACTGGCACCGGACGATGCCGCACTGCGCGCCGTGCTCACGCAGTTGCCGACCAATGCCAAGGCCGGCGCCCTGCCGCGCCGCAATGCCGTACGTGCCTTGCTGATGCTGGCGGAGATCTTCGACCGTCGCGGCAATGCGCTGTACGCCGAACAACTCGCACGTGCCGCGATCGATACCGCGGGCGATGCGATTCGCGGCGAAGGCATGGATCCGGCGTTGCTGAAGCTGTGGCAGGCGCGACTGGATCGACAGCCGCCGCCAGCGGCCGCGCTCGCGTCCCTCGCACGTGCGGTCGGTACAGAGCACCCGCTGATGCTTGCTCATCGTCTTCTCCGGTCAGCAGGTTGAACTCTGGCGATACGAGGCATCGCTAAGTGATGACTCGATTCGCTTTTGGGGTTGCGGTGGTTTTCCCGACGAGGATTCGAGATGAGCGGAGGCGAGAAAATGCGAACCACGTTGAATTTGTCCGAGGACGCCCTGCTCGCGGCACATGGCCGCGCGCTGCGGCACAGGATCACGTTGGGCGAGGCGATCTCACGCTTGATCCGCGACGCGACGCTACATCCTGTGCCACGCAGCAGCGCAGCGTCCCCGTTGCGGGTCGTTTCGCCTTGGCGCCGAAGCGCGACGAGGAGACTACCGTCGAACACGTGCGCGAGCTGTCTTGAGGAGCCTCTGAGCAATTCAGGGATATGCGCAGCATCTGGCTCAACGCTTTTGCGGGGATGACGACTTGTTGAGCGGTTCCGTGACCGGGCGACACCACTTGCACGCGCCGCGCTCCGTATACCAAGAGCACACTGGAGTCCGCCCCCGATATCAGGCTTTCCGGCAATACGACGTTTCCATGTGCGAATCGGCCACATCGGCCGCATCCTGGAATCCCGTCATGTCCGCGTATCGTCTGCTGCTCTGCACGCTTGCCGTCACCACACTCGTCGCCTGCGGCCGCTCGAA
>JAYUXS010000196.1:0-1794 GCA_043752845.1 Lysobacterales bacterium
TTCGTCGGTGAGGCCACCCGTATCGACAACCACGAACGGCCGTTCGGCAATGCGGCAGATGCCGTAGTGGCGGTCACGGGTGACGCCTGGCTCGTCATGGACGAGCGCATCACGAGTATTGGTGATGGCGTTGAACAGCGTCGATTTACCGACATTCGGGCGCCCAACAAGCGCGATCGCAGGCAACATGTTGGACTCCGATTTCTACTGTCAGTTGGCTTGCGCGTTCAGCAGGAATGCCGAAACGTGGCCGTCGATCGATGCGGCGATCACGTGTTTGCCCACAACCAGCGGCGCGGCACGGATGCCGTCGTCGCCGACACGGAAGCGCGCTGCGGTGCTGCCATCGGTACGCGACAGAATGTGCAGATAGCTTTCGAAGTCACCGACCACAAGATAGTCGCCAAGGATTGCGGGCGTCGTCAGCCAACGATGTGCGAGCGCTTCCTGCTTCCACAGCGAACTGCCGCTGGTGCGATCAAGCGACCACAACGAACCGTCGGCGTCGGTCAGATAGATCTGCGACTCGCCCACGCTGACGCCGGTAAACGACGACATGTCGCGCGTCCACAGAATGCGACCGGAATCGCGCGCCAACGACGCCGCCTGCCCACGAAATGTGACCAGGTACAACTCGCCCTCGGTCGCGACGATTTCGCCGTCGATGTCGGTCATGCGTTCCAGTTCGGTACGGCCGTCGGGGGCGGCGATGGTCTGTTCCCATTGCAGGGCGCCATCCGCGATCGCGAGTGCCACGATCTTGCCGCTGTCATAGCCGATGTATACGGTGTCACCGACCACGACCGGCGCCGCATTGCCGCGCAGCGTGATCAGCGGCATGCCGCGATCAAACAACCAGACGCGTGAGCCGTCGGCGGCATTCAGGCCGAAAACCCGTCCGTCATTGCTGCGCACCACGACGATGCCGTTCGCAACGACCGGGTTCGTCAGCACTTCCGACGACACCGATGTCGCCCACTTGGCGGCACCGTTTTCGCGATCGAGCGCGATCACGTCGCCATCAAGACCACCCACCACGACGATGCCTTCGCCCGTGCCCGGACCGGATGACAGGCGCTGTTCGGCGTTCACCGACCAGAGTTGCTTGCCGGTAATCAGGTCGAGTACGGCCACGGAACCATCGAGATCGGACGCATAAATGCGACCTTCCGACTCGACCGGACGCGGACGCGCACCGCTGCGACCACTGCCATCACCAATGCCCTGTGACCAGGCTTTCTGGATCGGCGCCGATGCTTTGAACTCGACCAATTCTGCCGGCGGCTCCACATTGTCCTTGCTGCCGCGGCCCTTGAGCCACTCGCAGCCGGACAGCGACAAAACGCAAAGCACACCCAACAGCAACGGCTTGACGGACAAACGCTTCATCAGGTGCCAGCCTTGGTTCCAGCGAGATCGTCGCGCTTCATCTCCACGAAACTCCGTCTCGGTGACGATGCGTCCAGTCCCACCAAGGCTTCGTCATACGCTTTCACCGCGTCGGCCTCGCGCTTCAGTGCATGCAGCGCATCACCACGAATCTCGTCAGCGAGTGGCTTGAATCCTTCGGCGGCAATCTTGCCCGCAAGCTGCAGCGCTTCGTCATGCTTGCCGGTAGCCGTCAACAGGCGCGCGCGCCGCAGCATCGCAAGTTCCTTGAGCTCGGGCATCGACATCTGTTGTTCCGCCCAAGTCAACGAGGCGAGCGCATCATCGGTCTTGCCGTTCTGTACCGCCGCCGCGGCGTCGTTCAAAGCCGCCAATGCGGCATATGGCGATCCCGGATATTTGTCG